>JAHELB010000010.1 GCA_024644385.1 Nitrosopumilaceae archaeon
GACCACTAAAATTCGAAGAGTTTGAAGAATATATAAAAAACACATTGTTTGTCTCAGCCACACCTGGGGAATATGAAAAGAAAATTTCATACCAAATTGCAGAACAATTGGTTCGACCAACAGGATTGCTAGATCCAGAAGTTGAGATTAGACCAACAAAAAATCAGATGGATGATTTAATTCAAGAAATTAGCGATAGGGCAACAAAAAATGAGCGTGTTCTAGTCACGACGTTGACTAAGCGAATGGCCGAAGATCTCGCAGAATATCTCTCCAAAAAGCAGATTCGTGTGCGCTACATGCATTCAGAGATTGAGGGATTGCAGAGAACAGAGATAATCAGGCAACTAAGACTAGGTGAATTTGATGTGCTAGTTGGAATCAATTTGCTCAGAGAGGGACTTGACATCCCAGAGGTTTCACTAGTGGCAATCTTGGATGCAGACAAGGAAGGATTTCTCAGAAACTTTACCAGCTTGATTCAGACATTTGGCCGTGCAGCACGCAATGTCAATAGTTTTGTGATAATGTATGCAGACCACACAACTGATTCTATGAAGCGTGCAATGGAGGAAACCAAAAGACGTCGAGAAAAACAAATCCGTTACAACAAAAAACACAATATTATTCCCCAAACAATAATTAAATCAGTCCCCGAACAAGTAACATCGCTAGATGATTCTAAATTAAAATCTGCATACGATTTGACTGCAGATATGATAGATTTAGAGGCTCAGATGAAAAAGTATTCTGAGGATTTGGACTTTGAGCGAGCAATTGAATGCAGAGACAGAATAAAAAGATTAGAAAAGGAGATTAAAATAAAAAATGACAGAAAGTAAATTAAAAATTCGTGGCGCTAGACATCATAATCTAAAAAATATTGATCTTGACATTCCAAAAAACAATTTAATAGTTATCAGTGGTTTGTCTGGTTCTGGAAAATCTACCTTGGCTTTTGACACAATTTATGCCGAAGGGCAAAGACGATACGTAGAGTCTCTCTCAGCTTATGCAAGACAGTTCCTAGAAATGATGGACAAACCTGATGTAGATTCAATTGAAGGATTGTCTCCTGCAATTTCTATTCAACAAAAAACAACTAGCAAGAATCCTCGTTCAACTGTTGGCACTACAACTGAAATCTATGATTACATGAGATTACTCTTTGCAAGGATTGGCATTCCTTATTGTACAAACTGTGGAAGAAAAATCTCTAGCCAATCAATTGAGCGAATATGCGATTCTGTTCTCAAAGATTTTGAAGGCAAAAAAATTCTCATCCTTGCTCCAATTATTCAAAGGAAGAAAGGAACTTATGAAAAATTATTTGAGCAGATAAAAAAGGATGGATACTCTAGAATTCGCCTTAATGGCGAAATTTTGAGCCTAGATGAGGAGATTCCTCCGCTAGACAGACAAAAATGGCACAATATTGAGATTGTCGTGGACAGAATCCAGACTGAAAAATCAGAAAAATCCCGATTGTTTGAGGCAATACAAACTGCCATAAAATCCGCAAAAGGCGATGTGATGATTGCATCTGAAAAGCAAGAAAAAATTTTCTCTCAAAATAATGCATGTCCGTATTGTGGTTTAACAATTGGAGAGTTGGAACCTAGAACTTTTTCGTTTAATTCACCATTTGGAATGTGCAAGGCATGTAATGGCCTTGGAGTAAAGATGGAGTTTGATGCTGATTTGGTAATTCCAGACAAGAGCAAATCCATCTTGGATGGAGCAATTGTTCCATGGAGTGGAAGGTTTTCTTCCTTTAGAAGACAAGCACTTCGTGCAGTTGGGAAAAAATTTGGATTTGATTTAATGACACCTATTTCAAAAATTAAACCTAAACACTTGAAAATAATTTTACACGGAACTGATGACATGATTGATTTTGACTATCGGTCTAAATCTGGAGATTCGTCTTGGCAGTACACCAATGCGTTTGAAGGAGTACTTGAAAACCTCCAACGTGTTTTTATGGAAACTGATTCTGAATCAAAGCGTGAATGGCTAAAGCAATTCATGTTAGATACGCCTTGTAATGCATGTAATGGAAAAAAACTAAAACCAGAATCCCTGGCAGTCAAAATTAATGACAAAGGAATTATGGAGATTTGCGACATGTCAATTGATCACTGTTATGATTTCTTTTCTACTCTGAGTCTCTCAGAGAACGAACAATACATTGCAAGAGATGTCCTAAAAGAAATAAAGGAAAGATTAGAATTTCTAATGAATGTAGGACTAAACTATTTGACTTTGAATAGACTAAGCTCTACGTTATCTGGTGGAGAATCTCAGAGAATTCGTCTTGCCACCCAAATCGGCTCTAATCTTACAGGTGTACTGTATGTTTTAGATGAGCCCACGATAGGTCTTCACCAACGTGATAATGAACGACTCATAAAAACGCTAACAAAGCTACGAAATCTTGGAAATACTGTAATTGTAGTAGAGCATGACGAGGAAATAATACGAAAATCAGATTGGATTGTAGATCTCGGTCCTGGTGCTGGGGTTCATGGTGGAAGTGTAGTTTTTGAGGGAACCGTTGATAAAATTCTCAATGGACACAAATCCATAACAGGAGATTATTTAAAAAATAAATCACTCATTACACTCAAAGACAAAGTTCGAAATCGTTCTGGATCATTGATTGTTAGAGGAGCTTCGAAAAATAATTTAAAAAACATTAATGTAGAATTTCCTTTAGGTTTTTTCATCTCAGTAACTGGTGTTTCAGGTTCTGGAAAATCCACCCTGATTAATGATATTTTGTTAAAATCTTTGGAAAGTCATTTTTCAAAATCATCTCTAAAATCTAAAAGCCAGGTTGAAATTAGCGGTTTAGAGAATATTGACAAAGTAATTGCAATAGACCAATCCCCTATTGGCAGGACTCCACGTTCAAATCCTGCTACATACATTGGAGTATTTACTCATATACGGGATCTTTATGCAAACACTGAGCTTTCAAAAGAGCGAGGATATGCTCCTGGACAATTTTCCTTTAATGTAGCTGATGGTAGATGTTTTGCATGTGAGGGAGATGGAGTAAAAAAAATTGAAATGCAATTTCTATCTGATGTTTATGTAAAATGCGATGAATGTAAAGGAAAACGTTACAACTCTGAGACTCTATCAGTTCTGTACAAAGGCAAAAACATTTCTGATATTTTAGGAATGACAGTTTACGAGGCCTTGAATTTCTTTGAGAACATTCCTTCTATAAAGAGAAAATTACAAACAATCTTTGATGTTGGCCTGGGCTATATCAAACTAGGACAATCCTCTACTACATTGTCTGGTGGCGAGGCACAACGTGTAAAACTTGCATCAGAATTATCAAAACGTGGGACTGGCAGAACCTTCTATATTCTTGATGAGCCAACCACTGGATTGCATTTTGCTGATGTCCAAAAACTACTTGATGTTCTAAACAGACTGGTTAATCTTGGCAACACTGTAGTCGTAATTGAGCACAATATGGATGTCATAAAAAACTCTGATTGGATAATTGACCTCGGACCAGAAGGTGGTGATGAGGGAGGGCAATTAGTTGCCACAGGCACTCCTGAAAAGATATCCAAGGCCCCAGGGAGTTACACTGGAAAATATCTAAAAAAATTAATTAAAAAATGACCTTCGATATTTCCAAAATTCGTATCCCTCCAAGTCCCGGAATCTATTTGATGAAAAACTCTGATCAAAAAATTATATACATTGGAAAAGCAAAGAATCTCAAAAATCGGGTAAAGTCATATTTTTTAAAAAATCAAAACTACAAAACAACAAAACTAGTAGAAAATATTTCTGATATAGAATTTGTTTTAACTGATAATGAAAGCGAAGCCTTTCTTTTAGAATCAAACATGATTAAAAAATATAGGCCACAATATAACATTGAACTCAAAGACCAACAAAGGTACACATATCTTAGAATCTCTAATGAAAAATATCCAAGACTATTGGTTGCAAGACGAACAAGAGAAGGAAAATTTTTAGGCAAAGGAAAATTTTTTGGGCCCTTTACTCAGGGGAGCTCTAAATTATTAACGATAGGAACTCTGAGAAAATCCTTTCAAATTAGAATTTGTACACAATTACCAAAAAAAGTATGTCTGGAGTATCATCTTGGTAATTGTGAAGGACCATGTGAGTTTAAAGACGCACAAAAACAATATCCAAAGCATGTAGCCGCATTAGAGGAGGTTCTTAAAGGAAAAAATCAAACAAAAATTTTCATACAAAAATTAAAGGACGAAATGAAGCATGCTGCAAATTTACAACAATATGAGCGTGCAAAAGACATTCGTGATACATTGATACGCCTTGGAAGCCTCCAAACGAAACAAAAAATGGAATATGTGGATAATTCTGATGAGGAATATTTTGGAATTGGTGAACAAGATCAAACTGCTACGGTGATGAACTTTAGAATGATTAATGGTGTTATTAGGGATAGTGATAAGTTCTTTTTTGATCTGGTAGGTGACAATACTTTTTCTAATTTCATTTTTCAATACTATTCAACCCACAAAATCCCAAAGGTGATTCTAGTAAGTGAATTTCCTGGGAATCAAAAACTTTTAGAATCCCTATTATCCGACCAAGCAGGATTTCAGGTCCAAATACTTTGCCCTACCAGAGGAAAAAGAAAAGAAATCATTAATTTAATTTTAAAAAATATTCAGTTGATTCATAATGCAGGCGGGGATCCTGGTTTAATTGAACTCCAAGAGATACTAAATTTATCAACAATTCCAAAAATCATAGAGTGTTTTGATATTTCAAACCATGGAGAAGATTTTGCAGTAGGTTCCATGTCGCGATTTGTTGATGGCAAACCCGATAAATCCGGTTACAGAAAATTCAAAATTAAAACAATTTCAGGTAGGGATGATTTTGCAATGATTGGAGAGATAATAAAAAGAAGATATTTTAGATTACTTGAAGAGAATTCAATATTGCCTGACCTAATTGTAATTGATGGTGGTAAGGGTCAACTAAACTCTGCCCTCAAATCTTTGCAATCTCTAGGGTTAAAAACAAACTGCATATCTCTGGCAAAAGAGAACGAAGAGGTCTTTATTGCAAAACAGAAAAATCCAATTATAATTCCCAAGAACAAGCAATCTCTCAAAATTCTACAATACGCAAGAGATGAAACGCACAGGTTTGGGGTAGCCTACAATAGGGCATTACGCAAAAAGCAACTAAAATAAGAAAAAAAGAAAAAATTTTGGTTAGTTCACTTGAACGGTTCCAATCATCCATGGATGTACCATACAGAAATATTTGTAGCTTCCAGCGTCGTTAAATGTATACGAATACGCTGCACCGCCTAAAACTAGACTGCTATCAAATACGCCTGAGGGACCATCTGCTGGACTTCCACCTGTTACTGTATGTGCTGCAGTGTCTAAGTTTTTCCAATCTACTGTATCACCTTTATTTATCGAAACAGTTGGTGGAAGATAACATTCGTTTGTCTCTTCACATCCTGGAACCGCGGTTCCTGCTGGAATATCAACACTTACTGTTTTTGGTTCAGAGGGTTTAACTGGTACTGGTTTTTCCATTTCCTTAGGAGCTGATTTTTCCATTTCCTTTGGAACTGGTTTCTCAGTTACCATCGAGCTTACAGAATAACTTACTGTAAACTGTGTTGGATTCATTGTATGAACTGCAACTGCATTTCCCGAGAATTTCCATGATCCCATTTTGGTATTTCTATCTACAAAGGTCAATTCATAAATTGTATCTCCATCAGGTGTCCATGTTTTTTCTGGCTTTTCATTCGGACCTATTGGACCTCTTAAGGAAACCAATTGAATGGGTTCCGAAGCTGAATAGGAAAGAATTCCTGAATACATCCCACTTGCTGGAGCTAGTATAACTGCCAACTGGTGAGATTCATGTCCTTTTCCTGGGTCCTGCATTGATTGAATTGTGCCTGTCTTTACAGTATCTGACTTGGATTTTTCTGTATAGTCAACTTTGTAGTCCACTATGAATGGTGTTGGATTCATTGTATGAACAGCTAATGCATTGCCTGAAAATCTCCATTCACCGGAAGCACTTTTCTGATCAACAAATGTTAATGCAAACTTTGTCTTCCCATCCGGAGTCCATGTAGATTGTCCTTTGTCATCTCCTTCTGCTAGCGGCCCGTGCAGTGTAACAAGTTGTATATTTTCTGATGCGTCATACATTAGAGTACCAGAATAAACGTTGCTACTAGGTGGCAAAATGATAGCTAATTGATGCTGTTCATGTCCGACACCGGGGTCTTGTGCAGATTCCATTCTATCCCATCCTGCTTTCATTGCTTTTGCTGGGGCTCCTTCCTTCACCTTTTCCGCAATACCTGCAAACGGATCTGCTGGAGCTTTTGGCTCTTCAGTTGGTGCTATAGGAGTTGGGGCAGAAACGACTGGAGGAGATACAACGGGAGCACTTTGAACACTTTCTCCCATGAATGCAAATCCTACGCCAATAGCTACAATTGCAATTGTAAATCCAATTGCAGCTTTGTCTATACTTGCCATAATTGATCGATTGCCTTTTACATACTAAATAAATCTAATCTTACTACCTGGAAACCAGCTAGCGAAATCCGCATAAAAAAAGAAAAAATTTGGTTAGTTCACTTGAACTGTTCCAACCATCCAAGGATGTACCATACAGAAATACTTGAAGTTTCCCGCATCTGCAAAGGTGTTGGAATATTGTGCTCCGCCTAAAATGAGACCACTATCAAATGCCCCTGAAGGGCCATCTGCTGGACTTCCAGCCGTCACAGTGTGAGCAGCGGTGTCTACGTTGTCCCAATTTACGGTATCACCTTGATTGATTGTAACTGATGGTGGGAGATAACATTCGTTTGTCTCTTCACATCCTGGAACGGCAGTTCCTGATGGAATTTCAACACTTAGAGTTTTCGGACCGGAGGGAACAACTTCTTCAACTACGTCTTTCATTTCCTCTCCTACGTCTTCCATTTCTTCAACTATGGCTTCAACCTTTTCTGATGTTTTTTCCATAGCTTCTTCCACTTCAGTTGCAACTTCTTCAACTACGTCTTCCATTTCCTCTCCTACATCTTCCAGTTCTTTTGTTACTGCAGATTCTTTCACTTTATCTGCAATATTTGCAAATGGATCTGTTTGCTGTCCTGGTTGTTCGGTTGTGGGTGAAGAAACAATTGGAGGAGAAACCATCGCAACATTTTGACTGCCCTCTCCTACAAATGCAAATCCTACGCCAATAGCTACAATTGCAATGGTAAACCCAATTGCAGCTTTGTCTATACTTGCCATAATTGATCGATTGCCTTTTACATACTAAATAAATCTAATCTTGTTTTTTACCCTAGTGATATAAAATTCAAAAATTTTTCTAAATAAAAAGTTCTGGGGGGAACCTTTTGTTTTGTGTGTTATTTCTTTTCTAGTTTTTATAGAATTTATACAAATTATTCCAAACCTATGAAAATTTTTTATTATCACTTTAATTCATTTTTTCATTAGTCAATGAAAATGAACATATAATTCTTTTACGAGCCTAATACTTTATGACTTTTAATATGGCATCAGGACTGTCACCAAGCAACTTTCGTTTTTGGTCTTAAGTCCATTTGCCTTTTACTTTTATTTTTCCAAATTTTCTTGAGGCATAAATCTCAAAACATATTTTTAATTTCTTAATACTAATAAAAAAAAATTCTCGTATTAAAAAAATAGTTTAATCTACTGTTATCTCTAGTAAGATGATTAGTTATAGATTAGAAAATAAAATTAATCCACAGCTAAATTGTCACCAAACAAAAAATCTTGACTTAATAAAATTTATCTAATCGATTTAGTGTTATTTGTAAATTAAATAAAATAAATTATTGAAAGTTTATTTTTATTCTGATTCAACTTTTTTAATTCGTCATTTCTTTTTTTGAAATTTCATCGAGAAAAAAAACATTCCTATTGTCAACCAAAAAGGGGTTTTTTGTCTATAAAAATTGAATCTCTTCCTTATGATCAAAGATTGGAACGTTTTATCATGCTTGAATCACACGCTTTTTTTTCCAAAATGGTTGACCAACTAGTTGAATTTGCTGAATATGATCCTGAGTTAGCTGATGGAATTAAATGGTTAGACGAGCAGGCACAAAAAAAAGGAGTTACATTTTATGATATGGTCTTTGAAGTTTTGTATAAACATGATGTCAACGCAAAAGCCAAAGATTGGTTGAAGACTAGAAACTAGAAACTATTTTCTCAAATCCAAAGTTTTGTATTCGCATCCTTCTGGTCCGCAATATTTCCCAACGTATACTGCTTTTGGTCTATAGAGGGCAGGCTTTGGTGCAGCTTCGGCAAATTTTTCCTCGATGATGTGCGCTGCCCATCCAACTACACGCGATATTGCAAAAATTGGAGTATTCAAATCCATTGGAATTTTTAGCATGTAATAGAGTGAAGCGCTATAGAGGTCAACATTAGGATAAATATCTAATCCTTTTGTTCTTTTAATTTCTGAAATGGTTGTCTTTTCGACTTTTTCTGTTATATCAAACCATGGCTCTCCTGTTTTTTGAGCTAGTTTTCTTGAAAGTTCTTTTAGAACCTGTGCTCTTGGGTCATAGGTTTTGTAAACTGCATGACCCATTCCCATTATCCGCTCTCCTTTTGTTATTCTTTCTTTAATCCATGGTTCTACTTTTTCAATGTCCCCAATTTCCAAAAGCATTTTCATTACCTCATAGTTCGCTCCTCCATGGAGTTCACCGCTTAAAGCTCCAATTGCAGCGCTTGCTGCCGAATACATATGAGCTCTTGTAGATGCTACTTGTCGTGCAGTAAATGTAGATGCATTAAATGTGTGATCAGCATGTAATATTAGGCAGATATCAAAAATTTTTTCAACCTCTTTATCTGGTTTCTCGTTGAACATCATATACAAAAAATTTGCTGCATGGTCTAATTCTGGGCTGGGGTCGATAATTTCTAAACCATTTCTAATTCTATGCCAACTTGCAACTATAGTAGCAGTTTTTGCAATTAAATTAATTGCCTTGTCATAACTTGATTCTTTTGAGGAAAATTCCTCATCATAGTATCCTGCTAGAGCAGAAACAAAAGCCTGTAACATGTCCATAGGATCTGCATCCTTTCTCCAATTCCCCATGTTGGCCTGCATCTGCTTTGGAATATTTCTTGCATCCTTTAGTTTGGCCTTAAACTCGTCTAATCCTCCTTTAGTTGGCAGGTCATCATGTAAAAGCAAATACGCGGTTTCCTCAAATGATGATTTTTTTGTTAAATCAAGAATATCGTAGCCTCTGTAAATTAGCTTTCCTCTTTCTCCATCTATATTTGATATTTTGGTATCAGCTACCTCTATTCCACGTAAACCGATGTTTTTTGTTTCCATGCTATTGTTCATCAAAATCTTTTATTATATTTTCCCGAGGAATGACGTTTGTTTAGTTTAGAATTTTGTCGCTAAGGCTGTCCCGATAGCTAGAATTTTGCCATTTTGGTACGTATTTTAGTCAGATTAAGGAAAACCGAGAGATTAAAAAAGCCTTTTGAAGGACAGATCCCTCCAAATCAGACAATTTTTTTCTTTTTGTATTTTCATTTTTTTGATTGGGAATAATAGATGTCTTGATTGTCTTTCTGCAAATTGGTTGAGAATATTGTCTGTATAATTATGCCTATTCACAAGTAGAGGGGAAACTGTTTTTTCTGTTATTTAAAAAACCAGTTGTTTTAAAACTTTAGAATACGACCTTGAAATAATTGCTATGCTTTTAACTTATTTTATCAATAAGTGATTGAACGGAGATTTTTTTAGGCTCTTTCCATAATCGTCCAGATTTTCGTTCTTAATTTATTTAATTCGAATTGTTGCTCAAAATTGATTTAATTTAGTATTATTTTTTGGAAGGATTCTTCTAAAATCCGGAAATAAAATTATTAAAAATTTTACTTTTATTCTAATTTCAAAGAACAAGATTCAAGAATCAACCTATCTAATATTAAGGAAATGTGAAATGCCTCATTAATGAAAAATGTTATACAAATGACTTGCCTTACTTCTTTGTTCATTTTATCAATTTTTTCATTAGCTGGATTCGATAAAGTATATGCGGCAGATTACAAAATGGCTGAAAATGTTCAGGCCAATTTTACCTTTACATATAGGGATGGGGTAGAAGTTTATCAATTCCCAGTTTTCAAAATGACTTCAAACTATGTATCAAATGGTGGCACCACATTTGAGATTGAAGGGATAATAGGAAAATCACCTCTTTTATACAAGGCTATGGATGATTCATACAAAAATCGATTAATGACTTCGACCGGTGCAAGTAGCTTTGAGTATAATTACAGGTTCTTTGATGTTGATGTGGATTTAGCTAGAGAAGGACAAACGGTCAGAACAATTCATTACTATAATTGTGAGATTTTGAATTACGAAGCTCTTGCCTTGAATTCAGGAGACTATGAAAGTTATACCTCTTCCAAAAGTGGATTTTCAGTAGTTGATAGAATCGAATTTAGGTGTGGTGGAATTCAATCTGAATCCCCAAAAAATACTAAATTTCAGAATATCGATTACGGAGAAATCTATACATTTGCAGAAAATGTACGGACATTTGTAACCTTTGGTTTTGATGATGGAGAAGAGAAGATAGAATTTACAACCTTTGAATTAACATCAGGATTTGAAGAGTCTGATGATGCTGTTTCTCCCAGTTTTAGCGTCGAAGGAGTTGTAAATCATTATCCTCTATTGTACAAGGCAATTGACAATTCCAGAAAGGTTTCAGGTTTAGGTACTGCCTCTAACTATGATTTTAATGCTCTAGTAGAATTTTCAAACGGTGAAAAAATTCTAAGATCACTTGATTTTAGAGACTGTAGAGTTTCAGGGACAATTATCAACACCGAATCAGACAAAGAGGAAGGGTTTACTGGAAAAAGTGGGTTTGCTATTGTAAATGAGATAGACTTTGATTGTGCAGGTTTGAAACCAATCAATCCCCAATATTCCAAAATATATGGGGAATCTCCAACCTGGCAAACATTTTTTGTGGAAAATGTTCAACCAAATGACCGATTACTAATGGGAGGTGGACCAAAAATAATGACTACATTTACGTTCAACAATGGAGTTGAAAAGCTACAATTTCCAATATTTCGACAGGGTGATGTTCTTTCAAGGGCAAACCCAACCTTTGAGTTGCAGGGAGTTGTTGGAGACTATCCACTGCTTTACAAAAGAGTAGATGAGAACATGAAGCTTCAAAGTGTCTCAGGTGCCAATTTGATGACAGAACTTTTCGATGTGGATGTTAATTTAGTCCATGAAGAGATGGTGCGGGGATTTAATTATTCAAATTGTCGCGTAGTAGATTACCACATTGGATCTGCTATGAACAAGGAAGAAAATTACATTAAGGGATTATTTGTATTGGAAAACACTTTTAGTTTTGAGTGTCAAGGGTATCATCCAAATAATCCAATGTATGATATGATGTTTAAAACCCACACCAAAGCTAACACCCAAAGTACAACGGATCTTCGTAATACGTCTAGTTGGGGTCCAGGGTTTACCATGGAAAACTAATTTTTAATTAATTTTATTTTTAACTGACCACTGGAAATCCAAATTCTTGCCTTTAATGCTCTATTTTTGTAGAAAGCAACTGTCCTCCACTTGTCTGAAGTCTTGGGAATGTTCTTCTTGGATCAATTCCAAATCTAAAAGAGGAACACAAAATTGACACAAAAACCGTCAAAAAGCTTCAAACTACTAACATTTTCCTGAGTAGCTTGTCTAATATGGCAACTCTGACCAATAAATCTAAATTTTTAATCAAATAATAAATGACTCCTGCTGAGCGAACACTTCTTGATAAACTCGATAAATTAGTCCTGAACTCCTCAGGAGAGGAATTTAAAAAAATCCAGGAAATTGATCTTTTAACTCAGATGGATGGAAAATCCCTTTATGATTCATATGATAATTCCTTTACTTTGGAAAATCAAAACATTGAACATAAATCCACAGAATCCCAAAAATAATTCATTCTTGATTTAAATGAGGGTCTCAAAATTATTGGCATAATGGTTACAAAGACTACAAAAGCAAAGACTACAAAAGCAAAGACTACAAAAGCAAAGACTACAAAAGCAAAGACTACAAAAGCAAAGACTACAAAAGCAAAGACTACAAAAGCAAAGACTACAAAAGCAAAGACTACAAAAGTTTCCAAAACATTAAGAACTAAAATAATTTGTATTTCTCACAAAGAAGATGCAGATGGCATCAGCTCTGCTGCACTAATCCGTCAAGCCTTTGGAGGCGAGTCAATCTTGGTTGATTATCCGGGTCAAATGGAGGCATTGAGGCAAGTAGTTACAGATGAAAAATTAAAATCATTATACATATGTGATTTGGGTCTTAGTAAAAAAACCCAGGATGAATTTGTTGACATTCTTACAACCTTACGGAAAAAGAGAATTTCAGTTACTTACATTGATCATCATGATATTGATCCTAATGTTATAAAGTCATTAGAAAAAATCAAAGTAAAAATTATTCATGACGTTAACGAATGTACTGCTGTCCAAGTTTATTCTGCATTCAAATCAAAATTATCAGATCACTCTTCTTTCATTGCAACTTGTGCTGCCATTACTGATTATATGGAAGATAGACCGATTGGCTCTAAACTACTTCAAATCTATGACCGACAATTTGCCTTGATTAGTGCAACTGTTCTTACCTATAATATAGTTGGACATCAAAAAGATCCAGATTACCTTCTTTATTTGGTGGAAGAATTATCTGACTCCAAATTCCCACATGAAATTCCTAATACTTTTGAATTTGCCCAAATACAAGTTGAAAAACTATCGCAAATGATTGCCAAAGTAAAGGCTGGAATGAAAACTATGAAAAATCTAGGTTATATGGAAATTTTGGATGCTGGAGCAAGCGGTGCAGTTAATTTTGTTTTGGGATTATCTGGAAAAAATGTAGGAGTTGCCTATAAAGAAAGAGTTGATCATGGCATATATGCCGTTTCGATTCGTGGCTCAAAATCATTAAAAACTCATCTTGGAAAAATCGTAAACATATTGGCATCTGATCTTGGGGGTTCAGGTGGAGGACATGACAAAGCATGTGGAGCGGTGATTCCAAAAGAAAAAATTTTAACCTTTGTAAAAGAATTAAATAAAAAATTAAATTAAATTATTGTAAATATTTTGGAATCCTTTTAACCACATGGGATATTGAAACTCTTCCAGGCCCAACTGCAATTATTGATAAAACGGCTGCCAACATTACAAGATCCCATTCCCATCCTCCTTCGGAAATAAAAAATCCATTATCCCATCTAATGTAAAAAATTGCCCCGAGTAATATTATTGAAAATATTGATGCTGTAATTCTGGTCAATACTCCACTGATGAGAAACATTCCTCCAATTAATTCAGCTAACGCAATAGGTAATTGCAATTCAGGGGGAATCCCCATTTTGATTAACCATTGTTGCCAACTAGGATCAAATTTTTTCAAACTATGAACTAGGAAGATTGCCCCTAATGAGGCTCTAATGCCCCAATTAGTAAGATCATGAAATTTAGTTCCGGTAAGTATGTCTTCTACTTGCATGCCCAAATCCTTTTAATTTTGAATAAAAGGATTTATCCAAATTTCTGAAGAATCATTTTCAAAATTGGAACAATTTTTAATAATTTTCTCCGTAAATTAAACTGAATTGAAACCTAAAATTCTTGTCCCTGTAATTGCAATAGGCATTTTTGTGGTATTAATTACGGTTTTACTCTCTGGTAATTTTACACAAACATCAATTATTTCAGATTTGCCTAAAAATAATTCAAACCTCACCCCTGCTACCTTTTCTATTATGGAGACCAATGGTATGAAGCACCTTATTCCACTTGATAAAATAAAGGGAGGAGGTCCACCCAAAGACGGAATCCCATCTATTGATATTCCTAAATTTGCCCAAATCAAAGACTCTCAATTTATTTCTGATTCTGATGTTGTTATTGGTTTGGAAATAAACGGCGAGGCAAAGGCATACCCACTTTTCATTTTAGTATGGCATGAAATTGTAAATGATACAGTGGGTGGTGTTCCTGTTGCAGTAACATATTGTCCATTATGCTATACAAATCAGGTGTTTGAGAGAACAATAAATGGAACTAAGGTGGAATTTGGGACTTCGGGGAAATTATACAATAGTAATTTGTTAATGTATGATAGATTAACTGAATCATACTGGAGTCAGGCTTTAGGCTTGGCAGTAACGGGGGAACTTACTGGAATGAAATTAAAAACAATTCCCTTTGATGTGATTACTTGGAGTGATTGGAAAAAACTTTATCCCAATACTTTGGTTTTAACAACAGATACTGGCCATCTTCGGTCGTATGCAACTGATCCTTATGGTGATTATTACACTGATCCTAGAATAATTTTTCCAGTAGAAAATAATGATGATAGAATGGATCCAAAAGAAATCATTATAGGATTTCATGAAAATGGAGTTTACAAAGCTTACAAACAGAATGATGTAGAGCGTTACACAATTATCAATGATGAGATTGGAGATACTTCAATATTACTTGTTTCACAATTTTCCCAAAACTCTAGAGCATTTGATAGAAATCTGAACGGAGAAGTTTTAGTGTTTGAAATAAAGGATGGACTAATAATGGATTCTGGAACTAAATCCAAGTGGAATTATAATGGTGTTTCAATATCTGGACCCTTGGAGGGAAAAAAACTTTCTAGAATGTCAATCGAGCCTGGTTTTTGGTTTGAATGGGTTGCCTTTCATCCCGACACAGAAGTATGGGGAATCTAATGAATGCAATTCAAAAATCGGTTCTGGTTGGTGCTTTAACAATCATAATCTATCTATCTGTGGTTATTATCACGACTCCTGCCCTGGGACCGCTTGATGCAATTAATGCTGCCTTTCAACTAAATGCAATAGTAATTTTTGGAATGGGTATTGGAGTTGGGGTACAAATTTTTCTCTCTGAGAAAAGTAAGTTACTTGGTTGCAAACTAAATATAAAGAAAAAAGCATTTGGTGGCAACTCTGGGAGCACAGCTGCTACATCGTTTTTCTCCTTTTTCTCCCTTGTTCCATTGGGTTGTTGTGGTTGGTGGCTCTATGCACTTTCTCTTCTTCCAAGTGTTGTTGGGACAGGAATTTCTGCCGTACTAATCGAACATAGTCAAATCCTTGCATACTTGGGTTTGGCAATAATTTTTAGTTTTAATGGTTTAACCGCTTTCAAGTTAAGAAAAGAAAAAAGAGCACAAAAATCTGAAACCATCAAATAGTGTTTTTGTTTTTCAATTTCCTCTTTAATTTTATTATTTGTCTATATCCTAAAACTGGAATAATGCAATAAAGACAACCTATTTTATCAATGGGACAACAACAATAACAATCACATTTTCCTTTTTTATGATTACATTCTAGGCAATTCATGTCTTTTGGTTCTTGGATTAGATCTTAGTTTTGTTTTACAGCATTGACAAACATATTTTTCTGTTTGAAAAAATAATGCACAAAGAGAACACCATTTTTGTCCAGCTTGATATCTTAAATTATTTGAAATTCTCTGAGGTTTTAGTCGTTCACATAAACCTGTACATGTTTGGGCCATTACTTCATGACGTAAAAAAATCTATTTAAGAAAATTTCCAAATCTTACGTTATTCAGAAATTTCAATTATTGCATCGATTTCAGTCATTGAATTCAATGGTAAATTGGCAACCCCAACAGCAATTCTAGAATGCTTTCCTTTTTGACCAAAAATTTCAAAAAACATATCTGATGCAGAATTTATCACTTTTGGATGCTGTGAAAACTCCGGTGCAGAATTTACAAACCCTGAAAGTTTGATGATCTTTGAAACCTTGTCTAAATTCCCAACCTCTCTTTTTATTTGAGCGAGAATATTGATTGCACATATTTTAGCTGATTTTTGAGCTACTTCCAAATTTTTGTCTGAAACCTTTCCCTTGTATTCGACTTTCCCATCCACGATTGGAATTTGACCCGAGATATAGAGCAATTTTCCACTTCTGACGGCTGGAATGTACGATCCAGCTGGAGTTGGAGGAGTTGGAAGGGTAATCCCTAGAGTTTTTATTTTTTCTTCAATCAAAGTTGCTTGAGACTAATTTTGGTCTGATTTTAGTTTTTAGATATCTTGATGTGGGTCTTTTCACCCTTTGAATTGTTTTGAAAAATCATTCTTGTTTTGTAACCCTTTTTCTGCAGATACCCATTTAAAATTGAGACCCAAGGCAGAGAATGACCGCTATTTAATTTTGATTCTACTGTTATGGTATTGCTGTTTGACTCAAAGTTGATATGTCCAGAACACATTATTTGCATCGTAGCATCCAACATTTCAATTACATCATCTATTGTTTTTGATTTTAAATTAATTCCACTTTTCTCTAAAAGGCTTAACAAATCTGTGTCAAGTTTTCTTGAAACCATTGCCAAATTTAAAACATGATTTAATCCATTCTCGTTTACTAATTTCATGAGTTTGTATGTTTCTTGAGCCTCTGATTTTGTCATGTCTGCCAGACATTTGGTCTTAATTGATCTATTCCAAATATTTGAGAATAATTTACCTTGATTATTGCCCAAAATTTCAGTAGAAGAGAAGTTTACTCCTTTTCCATTCTCATCATTTACGATTAGAACTTCTGTTTCATCAAAAATAAAACAATCTTGGACCACATCTGATGCCCTAATTTTTATTCCATCAGGAAGCCCTCTGTATTCGTTTGAACCAATTTGAGAAGGTGGAATTATTAATTTTACATCTAGATTTCTTCTAATCACTGAAAGTAATTGATCCTTACATTCCGATAGTAAGCCCAAACCCCATTGACCAATTGTTATTTGTATTGAGGATTTTGATCCATCAATCATAGTTTGTAATTTGCTAAGAACATTGTTCGCGCTTAACTGGTGGTATCTCTTTTCCTCGGAGCCTCTTGATTTTCTGCTCTCCTCACTTGTTTTTTTTAATTTTGCAACTAAGGTATTCATGGCATTAACTTTGTTAATTTGCTCATGAATTATTGAATCAAATGCATCTTCCGGTGCAATAGCCGTACACATAATGGGTTTGCTTTTAGAAATAATGACCAATTTTTTATTTTCTAATTTTAATAAGGTGGGGTAAATCTTTGTCCTTGGAAGATCCGAAAAATATGCAAGCTCACTTGCAGAGATAGTCCCTTTTGAGAGCAGGGTTACATATGCTTGGGCTTCATATCTGCTTAATCCAAACTCTTCCAAGCTTACAGTAAGGGCATGTGCATTTGCCATGCATTTAGTTGATAATTACTTAGGTAAAATCGAGAGCTAAATTCCTTTACACAAATACTCAAAAAAAATCCAAATTGTATCCACAGGTAATTGTGACTATGGTTAATGATTTCCCTGAGACATGGCACTCAAATACAAATTTTAAACAAACTATTTGACATGAGTGGGCAATACAGTTTATCTCTAAAATCTACAAATATTTCTCAAATCAGAACCATTGTTCCAAGACTTTGTTATTCTAATAAATTACTTGGAAAAATTATTAATTTTTTGGAAAAAAAGGAAGCAAATTTACGAAAATCAAATAAATTAATATCAATTGAATCCGATACAGATCCTACATCTACGAACCTAATTGATCAGGAACGAACGATTTCTTTTTCTAATGAGACCTTATTTCAAATACAAAAAAAGATTAATGAAATTTCCAAAATTGATGAAATTCCCAAAGTTTTTCCACCCTTAATTCCTATCATACGAACGATTAGTGCAAAATTAGTGGAAATTTATCCAGAATCAAGCCAGCAACTATCAGAACTATCTGTTCATTTGGGAAGTATTGTATTGGATGCTGCTATCATAACTAAAGCCCATTTTGATTTTAGCCAGTCAAATCTCGAATCATCGTTATTTTTAGATGAAGTAAAATTGATTGTAGACTCTAAAATAAGTAAGCAGTACCCTCATCTTGAATTTTTTTGAGTAATTGACGCTTGACGTTTATAAAATCTCGAAGAGGGTTTTCAAAGGATTTAGAGTTTGTCCGAAATATTTCCAATAAAATTGACATAAAACTAACAAAATCAAATATTTCCAATAAATCAAGAATCGACAAATTATCTATTGAGGAACTTCAGGATATTAGGAAGATAGCAAATATTGCGGATTTTATGCTCTGCAAATATGCCGACAAAAAAGAGACTTGCTCTATTTTAGAGTATTTTGTTTCCATTATACGTGAATCAACTGAATCGATTGAAGAAATTGACGATGAGGTATCAGAAATGATAATATCAGCTGAGGACTCTATCAATAAAGTAAAAGAAATTCATACCAATATTTCAGAAAAATATGATTTTGAAAAACCTCAAATTAAAACCAATGATACCTTGAAAAATAGTTCAAATTATTTAACCAATTCCGTCATAGAGATTAACTCCCTAGAATACCAACAAAATTCTAAAGAAGAGGATGCACAGGTAATATAGATGAGTTTAGCTCCCCAAGAATTAGAAAATAACGCTAGTAAATATGCCTCAGAGGCAATTAAACTTGATTCACAAGGTGCAAGAGGAATGGCAATTGCCAATTACCAAAAGGCAATCGATTCTCTAGTAAAGTTACTCCAGTTGTATCCCTCAAGCAAACTAAATACCCTGTACAAGGAAAGATGCAATTCCTACAATAGTAGAATCAAATCTTTACAGGAATCAAGTGGAGTAGAACCTGCAGTAGATCCCAAAGCAACTCCACAGGAGCAAAAAGCTTCTGTTGAAAGACAAGAAGATGAAAATGATTTTGAAGAACTGGTAATGAAAGAAAAACCCAATATTAGCTGGAATGAGGTTATTGGTTTAGAGGATGCAAAAAGTGCCTTGCGTGAGTCTATTGTGTATCCTACAAAAAGACCTGATTTGTTTCCTTTAGGATGGCCAAAAGGAATGTTGCTTTATGGACCCCCAGGAACTGGAAAAACAATGCTTGCAGCAGCTACTGCAAGTGAAATGGATGGTTATTTTATCAATGTTGATGCATCATCAATGATGAGTAAATGGTTAGGTGAGGCTGAAAAAAATGTTTCAAAATTATTTAGGATGGCAAGGAGGTATGCTGAAAAGGAAGGTAAACCTGTAATTTTATTTGTAGATGAAGTCGATTCGCTATTAGGCTCTAGAAATAGCGAAGTTGGAGGAGAGGTGAGAACAAAAAACCAATTCTTAACTGAAATGGATGGAGTCAATGGCAAAGGAAAAGATTTGATGATGTATGTGATTGGTGCGACCAATAAACCTTGGAGTCTTGATTGGCCCTTTCTTAGAAGATTCCAAAAAAGAATCTATGTCTCACTTCCAACTCAAGAAGCAAGAGAGAGTTTGTTCAAACAATATACTTCTGAACTTTCTCTAAGTCCCAGAGTAAATTCAGGAGAATTGGCAAAAATGTTTGATGGTTATAGTGCAAGTGATATTAAAGATGTTTGTCAGGCAGCTCACTTAACTACGGTTCATGAATTATTTGACTCTCCAACTTATCATGAACCCGTGGAGGGGGAAGTGCCAGAAAAACCCCGAATTCTCACCACCGCAGACTTTAGATCAATCATGGCTAGGAGGAAACCAAGCGTCTCAACAGAAATGGTTCGTGCTTATCACAAATGGAGTGAAGAATTCCGAGCACTTTAATTTTGTACAAATCAAAATTTCCCAAATTTAAATTCTAGATCAAATCATTCAAAAAATATAATTTTAAAATTTTTTATTATATGTATTTAATTATTTTCTGTGAAATGCGATCAAATTTTACTTTCTTTATCTCTCACAAAATTTAAATCACGAATTATAAACACTTTACGAGGGTCACAATAACTACAAAGAAATCAAACCACGCAAATAAATTTGGAAAGCTGGTTTTCGATGATGGAACTGTTCTTGATGGTAAGGGATTTGGTTATTCTACAACAGTTTTTGGTGAAATTGTCTTTAATACTGGAATGGTGGGATACCCTGAAACCCTTACGGATCCCTCTTATAGTGGTCAAATTTTAACCCTGACTTACCCTCTAATTGGAAATTATGGGGTTCCAGATCCATCAATTAAAGACCACGACGGGATCTCTAAATTTTTCGAATCTGAAAAAATACAAGTTCGCGGACTGGTGGTTCATGAATTATCTCATACTGCAAGTCATTGGAATCTTTCTATGACCCTTGATGAATGGCTGTATAATGAAAAAATTCCAGGAATTTCGGGAATTGATACTAGGGCTTTGACAAAAAAGTTACGAGATACGGGGGTGATGATGGCAGCTCTTGTAGTATCTGATAGTGAAATTGATTCTAATGACATCAAAAAACAGCTAGCATCTGCACCTCATTACAATTCTGAAAAATTTATGAATACAGTTTCAACCAAACAAGATGAAATATTTGGTACTGGTGAAAAAACTGTGGTTGTTATTGATACTGGGGTAAAAAATGCAATTTTAAGAAATATTATAAATCTCGGTTACAAGGTGGTTAAATTACCTTGGAATACCTCGTTTAAAAAAATCATGTCCTACAATCCTCAGGGTGTGATAATTAGTAATGGTCCTGGCGATCCTCAGAATTGCCCTGATACTGTAGAGACTGCAAAAAAACTAATTGAAAATAATATTCCCACATTAGGAATATGTTTGGGCGCTCAAATTATTGGTCTTGCAGGAAATACTAAAACTTACAAACTAAAGTATGGACACAGAGGGCAAAATAAACCCTGTGTTAATTTAGACAATGACCAAATTTATGTTACAAGCCAAAATCATGGATATGGAATTAATCCTGATTCGCTAAAAAATTCTGAATTTAATTTATGGTTTAGAAATGCTGATGATAAAACAGTTGAAGGAATTAAACACAAAACAAAAAATTGTATCGCCGTTCAGTTTCATCCAGAAGCTTCTCCCGGTCCATATGATTGTAAATTTGTTTTTGAGGAACTCGGTCACCTAATGGGGGAGGAAAAAGCTGCCTAAGAATGAGTCGATAAAAAAAATTCTTGTACTTGGAAGTGGGGCAATAAAAATCGGAGAAGCCGGCGAGAGTCGCTAAAACGACCGTCAATTTGACTACTCCGGAAGCCAATGCCTCAAAGCAATACATGAAGATGGATTGAAAAGTACTTTAATCAATCCAAACATTGCGACAATTCAAACCGATACACGGTTTGCAGATCAGGTGTATCTTCTTCCTGTTACTCCCGAGTATGTCGAATCTGTTGTTGAAAAAGAACGACCCGATGGGATAATGCTTGCATATGGAGGTCAAACGGCGCTCAATTGTGGAGTTAAATTAGAGGAGGCAGGAATTTTACAAAAATATGGTATCAAAGTACTTGGAACTCAAATACCAGGAATTCAGAAAACTGAAGATCGACAATTGTTCAAAGATTCAATGGGTCAATGTGGGGTCCCTGTACTTAAAAGTAAAACCGTGAGAAACTTTGATGACGCAAAAAAAACTGCCGAAGAATTAGGCTATCCAGTAATAATTAGAGTTGCCTATACTTTGGGTGGACGAGGTGGAGGGGTTGCCTATAATGAAATTGAACTTCATGAAATCGTTGAAAGAGGACTAAAGGCAAGTATTGTTGGACAAGTTTTAATTGAGGAATACATTGGGCATTGGAAACAAATTGAATATGAAGTAATGCAAGATTACGATGGAAACAATATCATAGTTTGTAATATGGAAAATGTGCTTGCAATGAAGGTCCATACCGGAGATAATATTGTAGTTGCCCCTTCTCAAACACTTGATAACCATGAATACCATATGCTACGTTCTGCAGCATTAAGAGCTACAAAGCATGTGGGGATTGTTGGGGAATGTAATATTCAATATGCGCTAGAACCCAATTCTGATAGATATGTCGCGATAGAAATCAATCCTAGATTATCAAGATCATCTGCACTTGCAAGCAAGGCAACTGGTTATCCTCTAGCATACATGTCAGCCAAAATAGGACTAGGATATAATTTATCAGAACTTGTTAATAGAATTACAAAAAGTACCACTGCATGTTTTGAACCATCATTGGATTATATCGTCTGTAAACATCCTAGATGGGATTTTTCAAAATTTGAATTGGTTAATAGAAAACTTGGACCTACAATGAAATCAGTTGGTGAAGTGATGGCAGTGGGGAGAACGTTTGAAGAATCTTTTCAGAAATCAATTCGTATGTTGGATATTGGAAACGACGGTCTTGTATTAAACAGAGCAAATGGAAAATCATTTGATGATGAAGAATTGGAAAATAAACTGTCTCATCCAGATGACAAAGTTTTGTACTATGTTGCAGCAGCACTCAAGGCAGGATTTTCTGTAGAAAGAATAAACAATCTCTCTGCAATAGATCCTTGGTTTATAGAAAAAATCAAAAATATCGTACTCTTAGAAGAAAAAATAACTAAAGAAGATTTAGGAAAATCTCTTTTATTCGAAGCTAAAAAATTGGGTTTTTCCGATAAACAGATTGCCCGTGCAAAGAACAAAAATCCTGATGACATACGCAAATTACGCAAGGAATATGGAATTGTACCTTCAGTAAAACAGATTGATACCCTTGCAGCAGAATGGCCGGCTGTTACCAATTATCTTTATTTGACATATGGTGGAAATTCTCATGATATTGTAATAAATCCAGAAGAAAAAGGAATCGTTGTCCTTGGGGCCGGCCCCTATAGAATTGGGAGTAGTGTAGAATTTGATTGGGGTACTGTCAATATGGTTTGGGGGTTGCAAGAAAATGGTGAAAAAAACATCTCCGTTGTGAATTGCAATCCAGAAACAGTTTCAACTGATTATGATATTTGTACAAGATTATATTTTGAAGAATTAACTCAAGAAAGGATATTAGATATCACAGAATTTGAAAATCCCAAGGGTGTAATTACTTGTGTTGGGGGACAAACCGCAAACAATCTTACACTTGGATTATCTAAACATGGCATCAACATAATGGGAACAAGTGCTCAGGATGTTGACAGAGCTGAAGACCGTTCAAAGTTTAGCGCAGAATTAGATAAATTACACATACAACAACCTCGTTGGCAAGCATTCTCCAATCTTACTGAGGCAAAAAACTTTGCACAAGAAGTTGGGTTCCCTGTAATTGTTAGACCTTCGTATGTTTTATCTGGAGCGGCAATGAAAGTAGTTTGGTCGCAAGACGAATTAAAAACATATGTCAAAGAAGCAACAGACGTTTCTCCTGATCATCCCGTTGTAATTTCAAAATTCATGTTAAATTCACTTGAGGTAGATGTTGATGGAATTAGTAATGGACAGGAAGTAATAATTGGTGCTATAGTAGAGCATATTGATAGCGCAGGGGTTCACTCTGGTGATGCGATGATGTGTATTCCTCCGTGGCGTCTAAATAATAAAACTATTGAAACAATTACAGAATATACTACTAAAATTGCTACTACCTTTAATGTTAAAGGGCCATTCAATTTACAATTCCTAGTACACGATAATCATGTATATGTAATTGAATTAAACATTAGGGCCTCTCGTTCTATGCCTTTTGTTTCAAAGCTTGTAAAGATTAACTTGATCTCTTTAGCTTCAAAAGCTATTTTGGGAATTCCACTACCCAAAATTACAAAAAACAAATGGCAAAAAATCCAGAATTATGGAATAAAAGTACCTCAGTTCTCCTTTATGCAATTGGATGGAGCAGATATTGCCCTAGGTGTGGAAATGCAATCCACAGGTGAGGCTGCTTGTTTTGGGAGCAGCTTTTATGATGCTCTATCGAAGGGTCTTACTTCTGTTGGTTATA
The DNA here is from genome assembly GCA_024644385.1 of Nitrosopumilaceae archaeon. Lineage (GTDB taxonomy): Archaea > Thermoproteota > Nitrososphaeria > Nitrososphaerales > Nitrosopumilaceae > Nitrosomaritimum. The sequence goes on from JAHELB010000010.1 coordinate 23,979, forward strand.
ATTTACCTCAAACTGGTGCTGCACTTGTCACTGTGGGAGGGTCTCAAAACAAGGAAAAATTACTCCAATCAATTGCAACATTAAAAAATTTGGGGTTTAAAATTTTTGCAACAGAACATACGGCTGAATTCTTTGAAGAAAAAATTGGCGAAATTGAGGTCGTCCACAAAATATCTGAACCCCAAAGAAAACCCAATATCTCAGATTTATTATATGAAAGAAAAATAGATTTTATAATAAATATTCCAAGTACATCCACACTTGAGAAATATGTTGGGATGTTAGATGATGAGTATCAAATTCGAAGGAAATCTCTAGAACTTGGGGTTCCTGTACTTACCACAATTGAGCTTGCTGATTCCTTTGTAAAAACATTGGATTGGTTAAAAAACAATAAACCTACGATTGATCCTATCGAGCCTTATGATCCTATTGATTAAAGTACTTGTTTTAAAATAGTTTCATCTCCAATAATTGTTCCATCGAGGGTAACTATTTTGGCTGATGACACATGTTTTATCTTTTCAATAATTGGTGAAATTGATTTTTTATATTTTTTTTTATTTATCGAATTAAAATACTTGTTAAATGATGGAACAATTATGATTTCAATCTCACCTTTTTCCCTAGGAAAAATATATTCCTTATCTGTCTTTAGAGAAATCCATACTCTTTGCCCATTAACTATGGACTCTTCTTGAAAAAATACTGGATGTACATGACCCATTATTATTTTTTTAACATGGGAAAAATTTTCTGGAGGTAACCTATGGCCGTGAGTAAACAAAATGTTATTCTCCACCATGCCAGTAGAGCTAATCAAAGAAATATTATCTGGAGCAAGTTTTTGAATATTCGCATCATGATTTCCAGGAATTAATATTATTTGACATTTTTCTCTTATTTTTTTAAAAAACAATGGAACATCACTCCATTCTGTTTTGGAAATATTTTTGATACTGGATTTAATATCACCTAACAGTATAACTGAATCTGGGCTCTCTACCTCTATTATTTCTAATAGTTCATCAATTGTCTCATTTATGCTAGTATTTTTCCCGATAAAAATCTCATTTGAAACAAGATGGGATTCAAACCCTATATGCACATCACTGATAACTAGGTACTTCTTTTGTCCTTCGAATAATAATGCGGGTTTACTGGGGATTATTCTTTCTTGTGCCATCAAAGATATACTATGGGTTTAGCTTAAATTCTTATGACTCAAAATTCTGATCGTGTAAAGTCCCTTGTATCTGAAAAACGGGTTAAATTACATATTTTTGAACCAAGTAAACGAGAATTCTGGTCAGTTGTAGGTAAAGGAAAAGAACATTGGTTAGATCCTGATGGTGAATATTGTTCGTGTTCAGGATACTATTTTGGAAAACTTTCTGGAAAGAAATCTTGCTATCATTTAGATTCAGTCCTTTTAGCAAAAAAAGAAGGCCAGATTGAAAAAATTATTTTCTCAGATGAAGAATATGAGGAATTTCTTGTTGGGTTGATTTCTGATTTGTAATGTTGATACTTGTAGAACTGGTTAATAACTAGAAAAAAATGTTAAAAATTATGAATGAAGAACAACATAACTCTCAAATTGAAAAAATTGCCAATATGATGCTTGAAGATAAAATTTCTTTGGATGAACAAGACATAAACAAACTCCAGAAATATAAAAATCAAATAATCTCTGACTATGAATTGAATAATGATGATGCAATAAAATTAGTTTATGAGGCACTCCTTTATCTAAAATTAAAAAATTCAGACGGAGAAGATCCAATTCAAAAAGGCGATCAATTTGGTGCTGGCTTTAGCTAGTTTTATTCTAAAGAAATAGACTCCAAATCATCTTTTGAGACGCCTTTCCAAAGCCCTGCCATTCCCTCTGGTTCTACTTTTTCGACTTTTGTTATTTGTTGAATCTTGATTTGATCAGGATTTGGGGGCCTCCACAGCATTGCGACATAGTCTCCAACCTCTCCTACCTTTGATGGTAGCGCCATTACAAATTTTTCCTTTGAAAATCCTTTGGCAACCAACGCATTTTCTAATTTTTCTTTTAGATCCATTCTTCCATGGGTAAAAAGATAAACGTTTTTTTGTGTATCAAATTCAGCCATAATTTTGTTGGTGATTCTAAACTAAATCAATCTTTCCTGATCTTTTACCTACCAAAAAGGGTTAAATTGCCATGAACAAAATTTTGATCTGTGAAAATATTTACCGTGGGCAGCAAATCCTTTGTAACAAGCTTTCAGCTAGCTGGAATTCCCGGTATAGTATCCCCTACCTCGGAAAAGGCCCTTGCGGAAATTAAAAAATTAACCGATGACTCTGATGTTGGCTTGGTTCTAGTAAGTGATGATATCACAGAATCTATTAATGATGAATTAACAGAACTAAGAGCTGAAAAATCAACTCTGGTATTTGCTCTTCCTGCAACTGGAAGTAAGAAAACTGAAGTTGATTATAGGGTAATGCTAAAAAAAATTCTCGGTGTTTAATTTTTAATCTACTTATAATCAAAATTATTAAAGTTGACATGAAAACCGCCATTGTAAAAGCGCCATCAATAATATCGATAGAAGAAACAGCCAAACCCGTATTGGCTTCTGGAGAACTTTTGATCCAAATGCGTGCCTGCGGAATATGTGGGTCTGATTTAGAAAAAGTTTTTGGAAAATATGGAAAACCTTCTATGCGCCTTGGTCATGAACCATCTGGAATCGTTCTAGATGTTGGTTCCAATGTTAAGGGATTTAAAACAGGCGATAGGGTTTTTACTCACCACCATGTTCCTTGCTATTCTTGTCATTTTTGCAAACATGGAAATGAAACAACTTGTGAAAAATACTCTGAAACAAATCTTTCTCCATGTGGATTATCAGAAGAGTATGTAGTTCCAGAATGGAATGTTTCTCATGGTGGTGTTCTAAATCTTCCTGATTCCATGACATTTGAAGAAGCAGCGATGATAGAACCTCTAGCCTGTTGTGTTCGAGCTTGGAGTAAATTTGAATATCATAAAGATGATTCTGTGGCTATTTTTGGTGTTGGCCCTACTGGAATGATGCATGTAATGCTTGCCCAATCAAATAATCTCTCGAACATTTTCTGTTTGGATGTCAATGATTTTAGGTTAGAATTTGCAAAAAAGTTCAAGGTCTCAGAGACAATTAATCCCAATGATGAAAAAAAAATGGAAAAAATTTTCACACATACGGGTGGCAGAGGTGTTGATCTTGTCATCGTATCTACCAGTAGCTTACGAGCACTAGAAGGTGCAATTGACATAGTTCGAAAGGGTGGGTCAGTCATGATGTTTGGAGTCCCACCAATGGGGGCAACTATCAACTTAGATATGAGTAAAATTTACTCAAAAGAGATTTCTCTACTTACAAGCTATGCTGCTTCAGATCAAGATACTCAGGAGGCCCTTCGATTAATCGCCTCATCAAAAATCGATGTACAAAAACTAATTACTCACACATATCCAATATTAGATTCTCAAAAAGCATTTGATCATGCTAAAAGTGGTAAGAATGCCATGAAAATAATTATTACAAAATAAAAAGGCTTAAGAAAGGTATATTTTTTCTGTCAAATTCGAAGTACTATGGATTGGGGATTAGAAAATCGACTAGCAAAAATAATCAACCCAAGAAACAACCGCGCATTAATGTTAGCAGTAGATCATGGTTATTTTTTGGGACCTACCGAAAAATTAGAAAACCCAAAAAAAACTATAACTCCTTTACTAAAATACTGTGATTCTTTAATGCTCACCCGCGGTGTTCAGCGAAACTCTGTAGATCCAACCACTTCAGTTCCGATGGTATTACGTGTTTCAGGCGGTTCAAGTATAATTGGTGAGGACTTGTCTCAAGAACAAATCACAGTTTCTATGAAGGATGCACTTCGACTTAATGCAAGTGCTGTTGCAATGTCCATGTTCGTAGGTTCTAAATTTGAAAACCAAACAATTGTTAATCTCGGAAGGCTAGTAAATGAGGCTGAAGAATATGGGATTCCAGTTCTTGCAGTCACTGCCGTCGGCAAAGACCTTGGAAAGGATGCAAGATATCTATCTCTTGCGTGCAGAATTGCAGCAGAGCAAGGGGCTCATGTTGTAAAGACATACTACTGTGATCATTTTGAAAAAGTTGTAAATTCTTGTCCAGTTCCAATTATTGTTGCAGGTGGTAAAAAAATACCAGAACGAGATGCAATGCAACTAACATACAATTCCATTAAAGGTGGTGCTGTAGGAGTAGATATGGGAAGAAACATTTGGCAATCACAAAATCCCGTTCCGATGATTCGTGCGATCCGTTCTATCGTCCATGGTAATGCAAACGTAGAACAAGCCTTCAAACTTTATACAGATTTGTGTAGAGAGAATAAATCATTAAAACAACAAAATAAACCCAAAAATCAACACAAGATAAAATCAAACAAGGCAAACTCAAATAAATCCAAAACACCAAGTGGAAATTAAGTCAAAATATCTCAAGAATCTAAAAAATATTCAACCATTAATCCTTGACATATGAATATGAACTATTTTCCAAGTGGGAAGTTTTACCAGAACAAAAGTTGCTCTGCCCTCAATTGATAAATGCTCTCCGGTAAAGGCTTTATTATTCACTAACATTCCTTTTTGATTCAACTCCAGGGCAACCACGGCGGTATTTCCATATACTGCAATCTTTGGCTTTTTAACTTCATAACTGTAATCAGAAATGCTGATAAATTTCAATTGTTCTAGATCCAACGTAGTTTGAAAATCTTTGAGGTCATACGGTGGTAAATCACTAAAACTAGAAAATTTTGAGTCATTTAGATGAATTTCCTTTAGATGTGAGAAATCTTTTGTTTTTCCAGACTCAAAAAAAGCCTCGATTATTTTGATAATTTCCTCGTTTTCAGACAAAATGGTTACTGATTTTTACGAAAATTATTGGTTTAAGTCTTGTGAAAATTTATCTCTTACAAAATTCTGATTATTTTGTTGAGAATCTTTATTAAGACTTAATGAGATTAATTTTTGAAATTAGATGAGCGAAAAATTACAAGACAAATTTGAAAGTTTGTTACTAGTTAATACAGTGCTTTAAGGCGCTGAGAATCTTAACACATTAAAATTATGGCGAGTGATTTGGTAAATAAAATGGAAACAATGACAGGGGCAAAAGCCTTGATGACTGCTTTGGAAAAAGAAGGAGTAAAAGAGGTATTTGGTTTACCTGGGGGTGCCAACCTTCCAATGTATGATGAATTTGCAAGATGTAACATTAGGCACATCTTAACAAGACATGAACAATCAGCTGCTCACATGGCAGATGGATTTGGAAGAGTAAGCAGAAAACCAGGGGTATGTTTTGCAACTTCTGGTCCTGGCGCTACTAACATCTTGACTGGTATTGCAACTGCACAAGCTGACTCTGCACCAATGGTTGCAGTGACAGGACAAGTACCAGTAGCAATGATTGGGCGAGATGCATTTCAAGAAAGCGATATTATTGGAATGGCAAATCCTGTAGTAAAATATGCATTTCAACCAAGACATGCAAATGAAGTTCCTGAAGCAGTAAGAAAGGGATTTTTCATTGCAGAGACTGGCAGGCCTGGCCCAGTATTAATTGATATTCCAAAAGATGTTCAAACAAACGAAGCTGAGATGACTTTTCCTGACGAATTTAAAATTAGAGGTTATCATCCATGGGCAGATCCTGATATGGTTAATGTTGAGAAAGCAATAGATATGTTGCTAAACTCAGAAAAACCAGTAATCCTGGCTGGTGGTGGGGCAATTATCTCATCAGCATTTGCAGAATTGCAAGTAATTGCAGAGTTGTTAATGATTCCAGTTGTAACTACCTTTAAAGGAAAAGGATCATTTCCCGAAAATCATCCATTATCTCTTGGCCCAATTGGAATGCATGGTCATGCAGAGGCAAATAAAATAATGACTGAAGCTGATTGCGTTTTAGCAATTGGTACTCGTTTCTCAGATAGATCAGTTGGGACCTTTGAGGCATTTGAGAAGAGATTAAAGATTATACATATGGATGTGGATCCTGCCGAGATTGGAAAAAATCAAACTACTTCAGTTGCAGTTGTAGGAGATGTTAGAGCTTCTCTTAGAATAATGGTAAAAATGTTAACGCAAAAGGCCATTAAAAAAACTGAAGATAGCATCTGGCTCAAACATGTTAGGGAGACAAAAGAGTATTGGAAAGAAAATTTAAAACTCCATCCAGGAGAGATGGGCGCAGCAAAAATTTTGAGGAAACTTCGAGAATTATTACCTCACGAGTCAATTGTAACTACAGAAGTAGGTCAGCACCAGATGTGGGCATCATTGTTCTTTGATGTTATTCAGCCAGGAACTTTCTTTAGTTCAACTGGCCTTGGAACCATGGGTTGGGGATTTCCAGCTGCAATTGGTGCCAAAGTTGCAAAACCCACCGTTTCAGTAGTAGACATTGCAGGTGATGGAAGTTTTTCCATGACAGAAAATTCACTTGCAACTGCAGTTCTTGAAGACATCCCTGTAATTGTATTTATTTTAAACAATTTTAGTTTGGGGATGGTTGCTCAATGGCAGAGAACATTCTACGGGAGAAGAATGATTGGTGTTGACCAAAAAAATTGCCCCGATTATGTTAAACTTGCAGAATCATATGGTGCGCAAGGACTTCGAGCACAATCAATGGATGAGCTAGACCGAGCAATAAAGACTGCATTAGGTAGCGACGTTGCTACAGTAATTGATATACCAATAGATCCTGAGGAGGACGTTTTACCATTTGTGGCTCCTGGAACTTCGCTTTCAGATATGGTGTTACCGTCTTAGGTGATTAATCATGTGGGCAATTCTGTCTTTATTAGTTGAAAACAAGCCAGGAATCTTGTTTAAGATAACTCATATGTTTAGATCAAGAAACTTTAACATCGATAGTATTTCAGTAGGAGTTACTGACAATCCTGAATTTTCACGAATGACTATAACTACAATTGGCGATGAAAAGAAAGTAGAACAGATAGTAAAACAACTAGACAAAATGATCGATACCATAGAGGTAAAACAACTAGATGAGCACAAAACCGTATACCGCGAACTGAGTATTTTTAAGATTAAACTAAGTAATGCTAATGATAGTATGGAAATAAACAAATTGGCAAACGCATATGGTGGAAAGGTCCATGACGTCAAAAAGGGTTCTATGATGGTCGAATTGACGGCCACACCTGACCAGATTGAGGCATTTCAGGAATTGGCAAAACCCTTTGGAATACTTGATGTAGCACGTACTGGAGTTGCAGCCTTGCAGAGGAGCGGGGCATGAGAGTACGAGTCTTTGACACCACTCTAAGGGATGGAGAGCAAACTCCAGGAATATCTTTATCTCCAGATCAAAAACTCTCCATCGCCAAAAAACTTGATGCGCTTGGTGTTGATGCAATCGAAGCTGGCTTTCCTGTAATTTCTGATGGCGAATTAAAGGCTGTAAAGATGATTACAAGTGAAGGACTAACTGCTGAGATTTGTGGTTTATGTAGAACTCACAAAAAAGATATTGATGCTGCAATTGATGGAGGGCTAAATTACATCCACACATTTATTGCAACGTCTGACATTCATTTGGAGCATAAACTCAAGATGACAAGGGAACAGGCACTGGAGAAAGCAATTGAAGCGATAGAGTATGGTAAATCACATGGATTACAAGTTGAGTTTTCAGCTGAAGATGCAACCCGAACAGATAGAGAATTTTTAAAAAAAGTTTTCAGCGAAGTAGCCAAAGCCGGAGCTGATAGAATCGACATCCCAGACACTGTAGGATATGCAACACCCGAATACATTTCACAAATTACCAGAGATTCAATTGAAGCTACGCACCTTCCAATTAGTTTACATTGTCACAACGATTTTGGTCTAGCAGTTGCAAATGCTCTTGCTGGAATTAGAGCAGGGGCACAATGCGCGCATGTTACAATTAATGGAATTGGAGAGCGTGCCGGAAATGCATCTTTGGAAGAATTTGCAATGGCATTACAATGTTTGCAGTGGGATCAAAAATATGAAACAGGAATAAAGTCTCAATTAATTTATGAAACGTCTAGGTATGTCTCCAGTCTTGTTGGTGTACAAGTACAGCCAAACAAAGCAATTGTTGGTGATAATTCATTTGGCCACGAATCAGGAATTCATACTCATGGTGTGCTGAGTAATCCGTTGACTTACGAACCAATTTCTCCAGAACTTGTTGGGAGAAAACGATGGCTCCAAGTAGGAAAACATGCTGGAATTCATGGAATGAATGCAATGCTTGAAGAATATGGAATTAAACCTTCTACAGATCAATCAAAAGAGATTCTTGATAAAGTAAAGATTCTAGGAGACCAAGGAAAACAAGTTTCTGATGTAGAGTTACTATCAATTGCATCTGAGGTTTTAGGTGATTCGGGAATTAAACGAATAGTTCATCTTACAGGCTTTTCAGTATCTACTGGGATTGGAACCATGCCCTATGCTTTTGTTAAACTCAACATTGATGGGGAAGATCACATTGGAACTGATTATGGTGTAGGGCCAGTTGACGCTGCGTTGAATGCAATCCAAAAGATCACTGGAAAGATTTCTGAAATTAGAATTAAAGACTATGGTTTAGCATCGATTTCTGGGGGCTCTACTGCACTGTGTGAAGTAACTGTCAAAGTGGAGGATGCAGATAGAAACAAGGTCTCTGCAAAATCCGTTGGTGAGGATATCGTAACTACAAGTGTTCAAGCAGTAATTGATGGAATCAATAGAATTATGCTTAAAAAAATGCTGAAAGAAAAACTAGCTAAAAACTAATCATTTAAACTTCAAGGAATGGGAAAACACACATGTACAAAATATCATTAATAACAGGAGATGGTATTGGCCCAGATCTTTCTAATTCTGCAGTTTCTATACTAAATACCATAAACGATAAACTTGGTTTAAAATTTGATATAAAAAATTTGCAGGCAGGGGACAAGGCCTTAAAAGAAACAGGAAAGGCCCTTCCCGATGAAACAATAAATGCCATCAAAAAATCTGATGCATGTCTTAAAGCACCCGTAGGTGAAAGTGCCGCAGACGTTATTGTTGCTTTGCGGAGAATGCTTGATCTTTATGCAAACATACGACCAGCAAAATCATACCCTCACATGCCCGCTTTGCAGAATGATATAGATCTGGTTATTGTAAGGGAAAATACTGAGGATCTCTACACTGGTAAAGAATTTAGCCTAGGAGATTCCGCTGTTGCCTTGCGTATAATTTCAGAAGCTGCATCCAAACGTATTGCAAAATATGCATTTGAAACTGCCAAGCAAAGGGATTTAATGAAAAAGGTAACGTGTGTACATAAATCTAATGTTATGAGAATAACTGATGGATTATTTGCAAAATCATGTTCAGAAATTGCTAAAAAATATCCAAATATTCATTTTGAAGAAATGTATGTAGACGCATGTGCCATGAATTTAGTACGTCAACCAAATCAGTTTGATGTTATAGTTACTACCAATTTATTTGGAGATATTTTGTCAGACGAATCATCGCAGGTCGTCGGCGGTCTGGGGATGGCTCCAGCAGCTAATATTGGAGATAATTTTGCATTGTTTGAACCTGTACATGGGGCTGCTTTTGATATAGCTGGTAAAAACATTGCAAATCCATCTTCTTTTTTGTTATCCATTAAACTTATGCTTGATTGGCTTGGAGCAAAAAACGACGATTCAAAATGTATTGAAGTTGGAAAAAGATTAGAATCCATAATTTTTAATTTAGTTAAAGATGGGATTAAAACTAAAGATATTGGGGGAAATAAAACAACATCTGAATTTACAAAAGAAATAACTGATAAATTCTAAAAATCATAATTGTAAGGTGTTAATCGTTTATTAGGGCTATTTTTTTATATTGTTCATATATTGTTTCGATATAGTCATTGTCATTTTTCGTAAAGACTCCTTCAGTTATCAGTGATTCTTTAATTGTTTCTAATCTAGTTTTATCTCCAATTTTATATTCTTCTAATTTTAAAATTAGGTGAAGTTTATTCTCTATAATTAGTTCTGGGTCTATGCCTTTCACTATTTCAGGTTGCGAATTTCCAAATCTATCATGAATTTTTTGTGTAATGGATTTTTTTTCCTTTCTAATCATCTTTTCAGATTCTTTCTCATTCTCAGAACTTACAGTAATTCTACTATATTTCCTACTGACCAATAATTTAATTGAAATTACTCCTACAATTACGACTGTTACTATTATTCCAAAATAGGTGAGAACTTCTTGTGAGATTTGACTAGATTTTTCAGTTATTTGAAGGACGACAGGTGCACCGGACCCCTCAATTTTTTTTACTGATTCTATTTCTTTTGGAATTTCTAATCTCTCTGATTTTTGTGAAGCTACCGACTTGAGAGGAATTCCTATTTCTGATTGTCCTGGGCCTTCTCCGATAAATGAAATAATGTCACCATTGGACTTTGCAACAAGGATCGTATTTGCGTGAGAATTTATTGCCACCGTCCAAGCACACTCCTCTAAAACGATAGAATTCTCCAAAATATTGGAAAATCCGTTAATAACCGAAATGGTACTAGCTTCATAAAAACAGCTTACTGAGTAGATTGTGTTTGTTTGTGGATTTACCGCAATACCAAATGATCCATCTGGGACCACAATGGTATCTACCACTGTGTTATTAGATCCATCAATAACTGAGATGGAATCCTCCAAGGGATTTGTTACATAGATTGTGTTTGTTGTGGGATTTACCGCAATACCTCTAGGCAAAGTTCCTGTGTTGATTGTATCTGTTATTGAGTAGGTCCTTTCGTCAATAACTGAAACTGAATTCTCTGATGGATTAGTCACATAGAGTGTGTTTGTTGTGGGATTTACCGCAATACCTCTAGGTAGAGGTTTAACCTTGATAGTATCTACCACTGTGTTATTAGATCCATCAATAACTGAGATGGAATCCTCCAAGGGATTTGTTACATAGATTGTGTTTGTTGTGGGATTTACCGCAATACCTCTAGGAAAAGTTCCTGTATCAATAGTTTCTAAAATGTCATTATTATTGTCATCTATAACCAACACTGTATTTTCATGATTGGTAACATAGATTGTGTTTGTTGTGGGATTTACTGCAATCTGAATGGGAGAAGTTCCAACACTTATAGAATCAATAGCATCCACAGCCAATACATCGGGTATTACAATTATTTGTAAAATAAAAAGACTAACAACCCCTGACAACAATAAATTTTTCTTTAACATTTTCTGCTCAACTCTTTATTTTAAATTAGAATTTTTATCTCCAAAAAAATACCATTATGTTCCATAACATCTGTTAAAACAAATATCGCCCAATTCATAATTCAAAATATTATTTGATGTTACTTAAGCCAATTCCTCTGTAATATTGCTTTATTACACATTTAAATAAAAAACCATGATTAAAATTCAAAATGTAAAATTCTTTTGTTACACTATTCAGTAATTAATTATTTTGAATTTTATTTTAAAAAATTTATTCTTTAGGGTGGTAAATCCACACTGATCCTTGTATGTAAAATAAAAATAAACTAAATTTTTTTCACAACTAATCCTTTCTTTTTTTAACATCTGATTTGGGTGGATTTAGTGACCAGAAAAACAATGCAAGTCCAATTGGTATCATGATCAATAATGCAGTAACTAGCGAAATTGTGTAAAAAGTAGGGTCAAGTCCTGGAAAAAATGGTCCAGGGAAAACTGCGTATATCCATAAAAATCCTATAAACATAAGGACCACTTTGTTTTTTTTTAGAATTTTTTTTACGCTTAACTTCCTTTTTTTAATATAGCATTCCTTACATCGAGTTTTATCGTCGATCATACAAGAGGTGCAGCAATTCTTTTCACAGAAATAACAAATTCTATCCCCAAAGGAAGATCCACAAAAATCACATTTGTACACTAGAATAGATCCCTCTCTTTGAATTTATCCTTTTTTGATAAATGGCAAATTTTTATTAGATGCAGTTTGGTTGCAAGAATAAATGACTGACTGCTGTATTTGCAAGGTAAACAAAGCAACTCTAAAAATTACGGATGGGAATCCCAAATACAAAGGAAAACCCATATGCAAGGAGTGCCAAGGGTATAGGAAACTATTGCTTGAAACTAAATAACTTCATCTGATTTTGGATTTTTGTTTTTTTCCACCCACTCTTCATACATTTTGATTAAATTATCTACGTCCTGATTATTTTCAGAATAGGTCAGAATTATTCCAAATGCTCCTTTTGTATCGTGCCCTCTTGCAAAATAACCCCAAAATGAATCGGGAAGTTTTTGGAAATTTTTAGCATCATGTGATACTCCGATTAGGTTGTTTCCAATCACTTCTACTACTTTTTTTGCATCTTGTTTTTCAATCATGTAGAAATTGACCTTATTTCTAATAAAAATCTGATTTTTAAAATTTTTTTGAAGCCTATTTATGGTTTCAATCTATCCGGGTCTCTTGGATACAACACAACTTCCCTTACATTGTCAATTCCAATAAGGGTCGTCATGAGTCTATCTAAACCCAACCCCCATCCTGAGTGAGGTGGCATACCCCAATCAAAAGTCTGCAGATGGTCTGAAAATTGTGTAGGATCCAAACCCTGCTCCTTGAGCCGTGATTTAATAATCTCTGTGTTGTGTAACCTTGTGCCACCGGATGATAACTCTAGATAACCATATTGAAGGTCAAATGAACGTGATAGTGTTGGGTCTTCATCTTTTTCCCGTATGTAAAATGGTTTTAATTTCATGGGCCAATCAACAAGAAAATAAAAACCAGGATGTTTGTCTCCGATGATTCTTAGATGAGAATCAAGCAAGTCATCACCAAATTCTACTTCTTCTCCTTCTTGCTTTAGTTCTTCTACTACTTGACTATATGATATTCTCTCAAATGGAAAGGATGGAATTTTAATTGAATTACCAATTTCTTTTTGTTCTTGTTTGCAATTCTCTGAGGTGTATCTGTATACTTCCACAATCAAAGTTTCTAAAACATCCATTACGTCATGATAATCCATAAACGCTGCTTCAATGTCGACACTTGTAAATTCACTTAGATGACGACCAGTATGTGATTTTTCAGCTCGGTAGAAATTAGATATCTCGTAGACTCTTTCTAATCCTATTGTCATTTGTTCTTTGTATAACTGGGGACTTTGAGCAAGATAGGCTGTCTGTCCAAAATAATCCAATGAAAATAAATCAGCACCACCTTCACTCGCACTTCCAATAATTTTTGGAGTTGTAATCTCAATGAATTTTTTTTTTGCTAAGGTACTTCGTATTGTTTCTAAAACATGATGGCGCAATTTAAAAATCGATGCAGTCTTTTGGTTTCGCATATCAAGTGCCCGATAATTTAATCGTGTATCAATATTGCTTTCTACTCTTCCAATTGGGTCTACTGGTAATGGATGAATTGCCTTTGCTAACACATCAATCTCCTCTGCTTTTATCTCAAAATTAAAATCACGTGCCTTGGTTTCTTGCACAATGCCTTTTACGCTGACAACACTCTGTCGATTCAATTCTCCTAATTTCTCATTTAATTCCCCCTTTACAATCACCTGTGAAATTCCAGATACATCTCTAAGAGTAATAAAGGTCATTTTTCCTAATTTACGAAGGTCTTCAATCCATCCTCCTAAAACAACTTGGTTTCCAATTAAATCGGGGTTTAAATCCGAGATATCATGTGTCTTTACAAATCCCAATTGAATCACACTCTATTGCTCTCAAATTCAATCTCAATTTCTAAATTTCGAGCATTTTTTACAATCTGAATAACGGTTTCTGTATTGATTGGAAATCTTGGTGTCCATTTTCCCGAAACTACTGCTTTAGTTTTTTGAATTCCACCAGGAGCCCAAACTGAGTTTATTGATAAAATTTTTGTTGGAAAGAACATGTCTTCAATGAATTTTTTGTCATTTTCATCTGCTTCAACAAGCCAAATTTTTCCTTCAAACTGATCCTGAAGAAGTCTATAGAAAACTCTGCTCTGTCTGATTGTCAAAATATCATTTTTGGAAAAGGAAAGGACAAAATTTCCATTAAACTCTTTACAAGAATAGAGAAAAAATTTTTCGATCTCTGGATGTATTTTGGCTAATTTTGCCAATTTGATCGATGCATCAACATCAGCTTTTGTAATTTCTCCCACATCTACCTTTTTTTCACATTGTGGACACAAAATAGAATTTTTTGCATCAAAGGTACATATTGGAAGTTTCATGTAAGTCGACTTTATACATTCTAGTAAAGTTGCTTATATCCTTTAATGAAAAGCACAAATCATAGAACCGATCAATAGATACTGTGAAAATTTCTGTTAGAGATCTAACTGCTAGATATTTTTCTTCAAACGGTCCTGTACATGCTGTAGAAAATGTAAACTTTGATTTGAATGAAGGCGAATCAATTGGAATTGCAGGAGAAAGTGCCTGTGGGAAAAGCACACTTGGACTTTCAATTATTAGAATGCTCTCTGGAGGAAAGGTGGAAGGAAAAATAATCTTAGATGATGATTCAATTTTGGATCTTTCCGAGTCAGAATTTAATGAAAAATTTAGATGGAAAAAAATATCTATGATCTTTCAGGGTGCCATGAATTCTCTGGATCCTGTTTTTACAATTCAGGATCAGTTTGAAGAAGTTTTAAAACAGCATAAATTCAAGGGTAATTTTGAAAAGACCATTAATGATGCGATTCATTCGGTCAGTTTGGATGAAGTGGTTTTAAAAAAATATCCTCATGAATTAAGCGGTGGAATGAAACAAAGAGTAGTTATCGCAATGGCCTTACTCTTAAAACCGAAATTTGTTATCGCTGATGAACCTACAACAGCGCTGGATGTATTAATTCAGGCACAAATCATTAACCTACTAAAAAAGCTCAAAAGAGAGGGAATGTCGTTTATGTTCATTACCCATGATTTGGCCGTACTCTCTGAAATTTCTGATAAAATAGGGATAATGTATGGAGGGCAATTAATAGAGTTTGGCTCTTCATTTGAAATTTACAAAAATCCAAAACATCCTTACACACAAGGATTGCTAAAATCTATTCCAACCCTAAAAGGAGATGCGCCATCATATATCAAAGGAGTCCCTCCTAGTTTATTGCAGCCACCAACAGAATGCAGATTTATCGAAAGATGTCCCCTTGCAATGGAAAAATGTAAAAAACTCCCGCCTAACTTTGAAACAAAGTCTGGTTTTGTCCAGTGTTGGTTATATGAAGATGAAAAATTATTACAATTAAGCCAAGAAAATATGTAATTTTTTAAGACAAACTATTTGGAAAAATAATAAAACCATAAAATTAACTTTTCAATTTATTTTTTCACCAGTAAATCATTTCCATTATGTTTTAAGATTAATTTTTTTTAATCATTCCTAACTAAGAATTCTTATTTTTTTTGGTGTGATGCTTACCACTAGCTACACCTCATTCTCTAATCTTATTTACTGTTTCAAAATTTATAAGAATTAAAAATCAAGATACCTAATCTATCCTCACATTTTGTTTTGTTGGGTCTTGTTCATTCTTAATTAACATGCATCAATTTTATAACTAACAACTTTTTAGATATTATCTGTTATCAGTATATTTTTTCACAATTGGCAGACATGAATCGATTATCCTTAACACCTCTGTTCTAATTACTTTTTTATCAATTGAAATCCAAACTCGTAATTTTCCAATTGAAAACGAAATGGTTTGAACTTTTTTTCTTTCCTCCCAGGCAAACTCGATTTCTCCTAGACTCTCATCAAAAAAACTCTCCAAGTCAGTTTTAATGGCAATATGTGAAAATTGGTATTTAGTGTTGGCAGCATCTAAGAGTGGCTCCAAATTGTCTCGTCTTCTGTACGCGATTAAATTTCCTCGTTCCCCTATCACTCCTACAAACCTAATGTATGGACTAATTAGGGCTATATTTTCACAAATTACTGTATAATCACTCCGTTCCAATTGATTCAGCTCAAAGAATATGGTATTTTAATGATTATACTTCTTAAAACCAGATTTTATGAAAAAACTAGCGACTTCGGTTTTAATAAATAATCCAAAAACTGAGCTTGAATTGTGGATTTTTCAGCCATTTTTCCTTTTGCTCCTGAGATAGGTTATATCGGATTAACTTTGGTAAGCTTTTTTGGATCGTTAATCCCCTTTGTTCCTTTACCTTCTTTTCTGCTTTTGGCTACAATGTCAGTGGGTGATCAATTTAATTTACATGCCTTGGCAATAATTTCTGCAGTAACTGCCACTGGGGCCAAAGTCATAGTTTTCTCAGTAAGTTATGGTGGACGACGAATAATTGGTGAAAAATCCCGAAAACGTATGCGTCCTTTTGAGCGACTAGTGAAAAGATACGGGGCAGGTGCTGCATTTTTTGCAGCAGCTACACCGATGCCTGATGATTTAATTTATGTTCCATTGGGTCTTGCAAAATATAACCCAAAACGGTTTTTTATTGCAACCCTGACTGGAAAAATTGTTCTAAGTTATGCTATTGTCTTTGCCTCTCATTATATGGGATTGTCTATCGTGGAGCCTTATCTTGAGGATGTAGAAGATGTAACTACTATCTATATTGGAATAGCTATTTTTGCAGCAATGATGACATCTATTGTCATTTTACTTCTCAAACTAGATTGGCAACGAATTATGGGACGATTTGCTCCGTGGACACTAGATGAAAATAATGACACTGAGAAATAATTGATATAATATCAATTAGGGGTTCATATTTTATCTGAATATGGTAGCGTTAACAAAATCGATCAAATAAAAAAAAGAGATCAAAAAAGTATGGTTTTAAAACTTTACTGATGTTTTGATTTTAGAGTTTTTTTATAAAAATGAAACATGGTGAATAAATGCAAAATGAGCAATGTGGATTTTGTTGGGATTTGAAATTTGATAACCAAGGAAACGACACCCACGATTTAAAATATCTTCATGATTTTACGCCTATTGATTACTGCACAATATGTAGTAAATCAAAATACGACACGAATGGGATTCCAACTCACCCAGAAGGTAAGAGCAATTTTTCAGACTCTCAAAATAATCAAATAACTCACAAATTTGTTTCAGGAATTAATACAAAGCATGATGAAACAAACAGGAAGAAAAAAAATGTTCTTTTTTATATTGTTTTAACTTCTGGTTGTGCTGCTTTAATTTATAATATGATGAATATTATTTTTTGATTTTTTTTAATTCTAATGTCTTTACAAAAAAATACAAATTGTAAAAATTTTTTGTTACAGTTGAAAACCCTTAATAAAAAAAATTTTTTTATGAAAATGTTGATAATTAAATTTTCAATTTTATTTCTAGTTTCCACGTTAATTTTTACATCATTTGGATTGCCTCTTGATTCTTTAGCACAAACTCCTGAAGAATTACCCTCTCAAATCCATGCACCTGATAGACTAATTGTGAAATTTAATCCGGGAATTTCTGACAATCAAAAAAACTCCATCCTTTCTGCTCAATCTGCTGAGGTTTTGGATCATCTTCCCTTATTGGATGTAAAGATTATTTCTGTTCCCGAACAAGCCCTTGATGCTGTAAAAAATGCTTTATCAAAAAATCAATCTGTAGAATACGCTGAATATGATATTGCAGTACCCCCAACCACAATTCCAAATGACACTAGTTATGGGAATCAATGGTATCTTCCAATGATTAATGCTCCTGAGGCATATGATATTACCCATGGCGATGGGTTCCCAATTGTAATTCTTGATTCCGGAATAGACATGAATCATTCTGACCTTTCATCCAAGATTATCTATCCATACAATGGTATAACACAAGTTGCAGGACCTGTAGACCACCAAAATGGCTGTGGTCATGGAACTCCAGTAGCTGGATCAGCAGCTGCAATCACCAATAATGCAAACGGTGTTGCAGGGGTCGGTTGGGGGACTCAAATTATACCAGTAAAAATTACCGATGATACTGCAAGTGGTTCCACTCAGTGTTATGGTTGGAGCAATGGCGTTCTAAAGGGTGTTGAATGGGCAGTCAGTCATAATGCCAAAGTAGTAAATCTTAGTTATGGTTTTAGTGCTTCAGGTGCAATTTTAACAGCAGCTCAATTACTTCAGGATAATGATGGATGGCTTGTAATTTCCGCTGGAAATGATGGTGGTCAAATCACCAAAGCAGATGATCCTAGAGTAATTTTTGTCTCCTCAACTACATCTAGTGACAATCTGTCTGGATTTTCATCTTATGGTGATTTTGTGGATATGTCTGGTCCAGGAAGTAGTA
>JAHELB010000042.1 GCA_024644385.1 Nitrosopumilaceae archaeon
TCCTTTTATTTGATTCTGCGGGAAGGGAAAATGAAATAGATATGGTAGTGGCTGCAGAATTTGTAACACCAGAACATGTTGCCAGGATGCGGCAACATGCAGGAGGTCTTTTATGTATAGCCATTACCAACGACTTTGGAATTTCATTGGGTTTACCGTACATGCACGATATCCTGGCTGAATCATCAATAGATAAAGAAATGATAATGGGGCTTGCTCCATATGGCGATAGACCTACTTTTTCGATTTCAATAAATCACTATCAAACTTATACAGGGATTACCGACACTGATCGTTCTTTAACTATACGAGAAATGGCCAAGATTTTTAATGTTGAAAATAAAAAGAAAAAATTCGTTTCCTCGTTTAAAACTCCAGGCCATATCCCATTATTACTGGCCTCCAAAGGATTACTAGAATCCAGACAAGGCCACACTGAAATGTCGATTTACTTGACGAGACTTGCAGGTTTGACGCCAGTTACTGCCATATGCGAAATGATGGATGCAGAAACTTACACTGCCTTATCGGTAGAAAAGGCAGAAAAATATGCTAAACAAAACGCTATTCCGTTAATTGATGGAAAAGAATTATTAGAATATTCAAAGGTGAATTAATTTTGAATATAGCTGTAGTGGTCTCGGAATTTAACCAAGAGGTAACTGCGAGAATGCTTTTAGTAGCTAAAGAAAAGGCAGAGAAATTAAAATTAAATTTAATCTATGTTTGTAAAGTTCCAGGGGCATACGATATGCCCATTATCGTTGATTCCTTGCTAAAAAAGAAAAATGTGGATGCTGTTGTTACATTAGGAGCTATTATCAAAGGACAAACAAAACATGACGAGGTTATTGCGCAAACAATTGCAAATGTATTAACAAAACTGTCATTAAAATATGAAAAGCCAGTAACTTTGGGTATTTCAGGTCCAGGTATGCAAGAAAGACATGCCTATGCACGGATTAGACCTGTAGCCGAACGGGCAGTTGAAGCAATAATAAAAATCTCTGATGAACTTGAACGGATTAAAAAATGATACAACTTAGTATTTTAAAAATAAATGATTATGGGCCATGGACCTTAACGCTAGGAAGTGATAGAGAGCATGAACTACAAATTCTTCAAGCATCATTATTCATAGAATTACAAAAAGAATTTTCAAAAAAAAATTGTCTAGTTTTCCTAAATAGAGCAGATGAATTTTTTGTAGCTTCTAACGGATTGGATCTTGAAGATCATATAGAAATTCAAAAAAATCTAAAAAAAAAATTTGATATAAAACTGTCCATGTCACTAGGTTATGCAGATTCTCCTTTTAAGGCTAATCTCCACGCATATGAAGGAAGAAAAAAAAATGTTTCATTAAGTGAGAAATATAATATTTTTGGGTTTGTAAATACCTCACCAGATACCAAAACAACAATTTTACATTTTGACGTGGAGGATCTTTCTTCTAAAAGAATAAAACTTTCACCTTTTGAAATTTCTTTGGTTATTTTTAAATTATATTCTAAAATGACCCAATTTTTTATGAAAAAAAATTCCCTTACATTTTTTATGGGCGGTGATAATTTCATGGTAATTTCAAGTATTGATGGTAAAAAAAATGTGAAAGATTTTATCGAGCTGGTCAAAAGAGAGGATGGGATTATTTTGAACTGTGGAGTTGGTACTGGAAAAACTCCAAGAGAGGCTGCAAGTCTGGCTACCAAATCTCTGGATACTATTAGAAAAATTCGAGATTCAGGAAAAGAAAAACCTGAAGTTTATGAATTACAATGTTAATTAAAAATGTAAGTGCACTACTAGGCAACGACCTAGAATTTGTTTCAAATACTAATTTAAAAATTCAAGGAGGCCGATTTAAAAAAATTCATCCTAAAATCAGTTCTAGTGCACATGAGGAGTCAATTGATTGTGAAGGATTATTATTAATTCCAGGATTCGTAAATTGTCATACTCATCTTGGCGATTCGATTGCAAAAGATATTACCTTAAATTCGTCCGTTGATGAGCGTGTCCATCCAGTTTCAGGAATAAAAGCCAAAATATTAAGCAAATCCGACCCCAAACACATCAAAAATTTTATGAAAAATTCTTGTCATTCAATGTTGAATAAAGGAATTACCACTTTTGTAGATTTTAGAGAGGGGGGATTAGATGGAATTTTGATGTTAAAAGAGGTATTAGATGAAGTTCCTATTCGTTCTGTAATACTTGGTAGATTAGAATTATATCAAAATAAGGCTGAAATAAAAAAAAATATACCTTTTCCCAAAAATAAAATTAAAGAATTAAAAAAATTATTAAAAAAATGTGATGGACTAGGAATCAGTGGAGCAAATGAAAACAGTCAATCAGTTCTAACCTATTATTCAAAAACATCTAAAATTAGGGCCATTCATTCATCTGAGACTAGCAAAACAGTTTCTGTTTCAAAAAAGATTACTGGAAAATCTGAAACAGAACGTGCCTTGAATCTTAAACCTCATTTCATGGTTCACATGACTTATGCATCAAATGGAGATCTTTTTGCTGTAGCAAAAAAAACTCGAGGTATAGTAATTTGCCCACGTGCAAATGCTTCACTTGCAGAGGGAATTCCAAACATCAATTTAATGAAAAAAAATGGCTGCACAATAGCTTTAGGAACTGATAATGTCATGATAAATTCTCCAGATATTTTTAGAGAAATGGATTATTTATGGAAAGTTTCAATGGGAATTAGGAAAATGAGGGTTAACCCAAATGATATTCTAAAAATGGCAACGGTAAATGGTGGAAAAATTTTGAAAAAAGAAATAGGTGTAATTCAAACAGAAAAATATGCCGATGGAATATTTTTCGATAAACATTCTCTTGATTTAGAACCAATACATAATGTTCATGCCTCTATTGTTCACCGAGCTTCAGAATCTACAATAAAGGCAGTTATGATTGGAGGCAAGATAGTCCGTGGAAAAATTTAATCCAAAAATAATTTTAAGTGCAGCAATTTCGATAGATGGAAAAATAGCAACAAGCTTGGGAGATTCAAAACTTTCTTCAAAAAAAGATCTTGTTAGACTTCACAAGTTACGTTCACAAGTAGATGCTATCCTGATTGGAAAAAATACAGTAACACAAGATGATCCCTTACTAACTGTGCGGTACTACAAAGGAAAAAACCCTATACGAATAATTTTAGACTCTCATGGAATTATTTCTTCTGAATCCAAAATATTGAAAACAAGTGCTAAGGTAAAAACTATTATCGTTGTTTCAAAAATAATATCCAAAAAAAATTTAC
Organism: Nitrosopumilaceae archaeon; assembly: GCA_024644385.1. GTDB lineage: Archaea > Thermoproteota > Nitrososphaeria > Nitrososphaerales > Nitrosopumilaceae > Nitrosomaritimum. Next base: position 3,290 of record JAHELB010000042.1, read on the forward strand.
AAAAACTACAAAAATTCCCTGTTGAAATTATGATAATAGGGGAAAATCAAGTAAATATCAAATCCTTAATAAAAAATCTTGGAAAAAGAAAAATCAAAACAATCCTTCTTGAAGGAGGTGGTACAATAAACTGGGAATTTATTAAATATAATATGATAAATGATTTTTTCATTACAATCACACCCTTTATTCTAGGAGGAAAAGAATCCGTCAATTTGGTTCAAAAAGGGGGATTTGATACAATTAAAAAATCCCACAAACTTCGCCTAATTAGCATAAAAAGACTAGAAAATGACCTTTTATTGCATTATACAAACCTCTAAGTTATTATACTTAATTTGAAACAAAAGTAGAAGAAATTGGCAGTAAAAAAGAAATCTACAGCAAGCAAGAAAACTACAACCAAAAAGAAAGGTACCAAAAGCTCAAGTAAAAAAACAAAATCTACCTCTAAAACTAAGAAACCAGCATTTGGTGGATATGCAATTAGCTTTTCAGGTCGTAAAGAAACTGTTGAGCAAGTATTTGGTAGCAAACCAATTGCGCCAAGTGAAATGACCAAAAAGATTTGGGCGTTTGTGAAATCAAAAAATCTTTCTAACAGATAAAAATAATTAGTTAACGGAAAATTTCGTTAGCTTCTTCCTTATATTTTAAAAATTTTTTTTAATTAGGATACTCTAGATAAAATAATTTATCTGGTATCCATGACATCTATACGATGTAACAATGATCCTTTTGAAAAAGGAAATTAAGCTATGGGAACAACGATTTTACTTTTTCTTCAATGAAAAATAAATCCCTGAATCTATATCCTGTAATTGACTTTTCTAAAAATGTAGGCGTTGTATATCATAATAGTAAAAAATGTTTTATTTCTTGCATTTACAAAAATAGATATGCCAAGATATAGGAACCAATTACAAAGATGTTAATGTATGATGAACATTCAAAAAAAATTATAGACCTATGAAAAATTCTGTAAAAGAATATCTTGAAGTCAAAAACCTACCCATTTAATAAATCACATAAAACAACAAGTAAAACATGTAACGGGACATCTTAGGAAAAAAACATATTGTTTATGATGCTAAGAGATTCAAAATTATTCTACGTAATGATGGTGGGTAAGATTTTCATAGAATCTAACCGATTTAATATTTACAAATTCCAGCATTCCGTATCGTGATAATTCTCTTCCAAATCCACTATGTTTTATTCCTCCAAATGGAACTCGTGGATCTGAAAGAACTACATTATTTACGCTAACTATACCTGATTCTATCCTTCTTGACATTTTATCGGCTTTTTCCAAATCCTTAGTCCAAATACTGGCTCCTAAACCAAACTCAATATCATTGGCTAATTTTACAGCTTCACTTTCATTTTCAACTATTGTAATTGGGGCAACCGGACCAAAGGTTTCTTCTTTTGCAATTCTCATATTTGGCTTTACATTTGTGAGAATTGTGGGCTGATAGAAATAACCCCTTCCTTCAATTTCTGACCCTCCCAAAAGAATCTCTGCTCCTTTTTCTTTGGCATCCTCGACTATTCCTGAAATTGTCTCCAGACTCGATTTACTTGAAAGTGGGCCTACATCCGTTTCTATCGAAGTAGGGTCTCCAACTTTTAATTGTGAGGCTTTTTTTATAAACAACTCGATAAAATCTTTAGAAATATTTTTTCCAACAAAAAATCTTTTAGAAGCAACACAACTTTGCCCACAATTGATAAATCTCCCCTTAACTGCCCCTTCAGCAGCTTTTTCAATTATTGCATCGTCAAGAACAATAAAGGGATCACTTCCTCCAAGTTCTAGAACACATTTTTTTAAGTTCATAGCAGTTCGCTCACCTACCTTAGCCCCTGCATTGGTGCTTCCAGTGAAAGTTACTGCACTAACATCAGAATCAATAAGATGATTTGCAGTATCAACACTGCCAATTAATGTTTGAAATATTCCATCTGGAATACCAGACTCTGTAAATGCCTTCTCAATCTCTATTCCAGACTGAAGGGTTATCCTAGATGGTTTCATCACAATTACATTACCTGCCATAAGACAAGGAGCCGCAAATCTTAGTGCTTGCCAATAGGGAAAATTCCATGGCATAATAGACCCAATTACCCCAATTGGCTCAAATGTAAGGAAACTTTTTCGGGCATCTGTGTTTAACACTTCATCAGAGAGAAAACTATCTCCATGGTCGGCATAAAATTCCAGAGCCCATGCACATTTTTCAACTTCACCAATTGATTCTTTCAGGACTTTTCCCATCTCAGCCGTTGCAACTTTAGCCAATTCGGTTTTGTTTTTTTTCAAATATTCCACTAAATTGTAGATATAACTTCTACGTTTTTCATATTCTTTTTTCCACTCAGGAAAGGCTCGTTTTGCTTTACCTACTATTTGTACCACTTGATTTTTGTCCATTGGAGTAAATTTAGAAATTTCTTCCTCAGTAGCAGGATTTCTCGTAATAATTTGATTCAAGGATCTTTTCAAATTATAACTCCTATTTAATTCAGTGTGAAAATTTTCTCTTTGTGAGACTAATATTTTAAATTGCTTTATTAATTTTTAATTCGTCAAAAATTTACTTTTTTTAACATGTTTGTAAACCCAACCATCTTATTTAAAATTCAAAAATCTTAGAATACTTGCTGCATATCTTTTTTCATCTCATCAATTTTCTTTGCATAAGCCTTTTTAGATTTATCATTTTTCTTTAAATTCAAAACATTTTGACATGATGGACATTTGAACATTCCCTCCAAGGCTTCTTCAAAGGTAACTCTAGGGCAATCCTCATTTCCACAATGGTAAAAATCTGAATGATTTTCAAAATCCAATCTTTGTTGTAATCTTTCGGTAATTTTCTTTTTTTGATTTTCAATGAAATGTTCTACTTCTTCCCTTCTGGTTCTCCACCTATAGACAAACCAACCTTTTCTTTCATCTTTTACTCTTATTCCAGTTATCAATGACTTTCCAAACAGATCATACAACACCTTCCTAACCATGTTTATCCTCAAACCCGTGGAACTTGCTATTTCTTCATCGGTTGCATCTTCAGCTTTTAATAGTGATCTCGCTACTTTTAGATATTCATCCCCCCCTATCATAGATGCAATCCTTACAAACGGATCCTCGTACTTATCTACCAACTTTTATGACTACAATTATTCTATTATTAATCCCTTGTCTCTTTCATAACTACGGTTTTACCTTTTTTTGTGGGAATTATCTTCCTTTTACCTCCCCAAAATTCTTTTGTAAATTGATTTCCCATATGAATACGATCTAATAATATGGCTAACGCACTAATTTCTGAATGAGGCTGGTTCCCAATCCCTATATTATAATCTGCAAATTCATAAATTTCTCTTGGAACTTTTTCAGCACCTACTACCACAACCAAATTCTCTTCATTTCTGAGGTCCGATTGAATGTCGTTGATTTGTTCTCCATACATAGTAAGATGAATAATTTTAAATCCATTCTTTTTTTTCTCTTTAATTATTGATTTCCAATTATTAATAATTTTAATTGAAAAGTCTCCTCCCCAAGTATCATTTATTTTTTTTAGGGTGTCTTTAATTTCTGGATTTACCTCAGTCATTAGAATCGAATTAGCACCAAAAGCCCTTGCAACCAAAGCCACATGGGTAGTTACCCTATCATCTCTTACCAATCGTTGACCTATTCTTACCACATCAATTACCATAGGGATCCTTAAACTCCATAGTTGTCTCTGTATTGTAGTTGGGAAAACCCTGATTTTCAATAATATCTTTAATAAGATTTTTTAATTCTTTCAAATTTTTTTCCGCTATAGCTGAAATGGAAACCCATTTTTTATTTTCTTTTAAATTTAAGATTTTTACTTTTTCTTGTATTTCATAATTTGATACCAAATCTGATTTATTTAGAACAAACATTATTCTATCTCGTTCAACGCCTACGTCGTTTAACGTACGCATACAACTAGCAAATTTCTTTTTTAAATTTAATAAGGAATCACTCACATCAATTACAAGAATAACAATATCTGTGTAAATTAATTCCTCCAAAGTAGACTTGAAGGCTTCTATCATATAGGCAGGTAACTTGCTGATAAACCCAACTGTATCTGCAATTAAAAATGGTTCCTTACCAATTATGATTCTCCTTGTAGTAGTAGATAGAGTTGTGAATAATTCTTTACTCTGTTTTCTAGTTTCACCAGTTAATTTATTGAATATTGTAGTTTTTCCTGCAGAGGTATAACCTGCTAGAGATATAGTCTTAAATCCTTGTCTTTTCCTTCCCTGTCGGTGTAATTCTCTTTGTTTACCAGCTTTCTCTAGTTTTGCTTTTACTGTATGCATTCTATTTTTGATATCATTGTAATAAACATCAACTTCGAATTTTCCAATACCCATAAACCCTGGTTGTTCTCCTAATCGAGACAAACGGACTTTTTCTTTTGCTCTTACCATCTCATATCTTAATTGAGCTTGCTTTACTTGTAATTTAGATTCTGAACTAGAGGCTCTATTTTCAAAAATTTCTAGAATCAGTGCTTCCCGGTCTAAAATTTCTCTATGAAGAACAGAGGCTAAATTATAGTTTTGACTAGGTTTTAGAATTTCATCAAACACAATTACATCTGGTCTAAGTTTTTGGGCTATTTCTTCTAACTTTTCTAAAATTCCACCACTGATACCATACTTTGGCTTTTTTAGAAAATTTTGTGTTATGGTGTGTACGACCTGATACCCTGCAGCATCACATAATCCCATTGCTTCATTGATGGCATCCTCTTTATCATAAGTGATTAAAATTGCAGAATTCATTTTTCTAATTTTTTCATTTATTGGTAAATTAAAACCTGACTACTTCCTTTTACCAAAATTAAGTTCTTTTCTTAATGGCTTTTTCAATATTCATATTTAGAACAATTTCCGCAATATCGCTGGCATACTCTGAAATCCTCTTTACACTTTCAGTCATCCTTCTTATTCGGTAAATCTCTTCTTCATCCTGTAGGGATTTTAAGGCATCTTGAATTTTTTTTTCATATTTTGTGATTTCAAATGTTCTCTCGATTATTTTTTCAGCCTGAATATAATCTTCTTTAAATAACGCTAAACATGAATCATCTAATACGCTTAAACAAAACTCGTTCATTTCTAGAATTTTATCGAGAATTTCCTTTTTAACGGTCTTTTTGAATTCTAAAAGATCACTTGCAATAAAGGCAGCATGATCTCCAGTTCTTTCAATATTCTTTACCACTAGCCTATAACCAAGACAATTTCGAGCATTTCTAAAACCCATTTCCTTTAGCATATGCTCATTCTGAATTGCAATTTTTAATTGCCTAATAATATAAAATCCAAATCTATCTACTTCGTCGTCTGTATTGATAACTTCTTTTGCTAGTTCTAAGTTATTTTCCCTTACTGCCAAAATGGCGTCATTTGACATGGATTTGGTAAGATGAAGCATTCTTTTGAATGCCCCATCAACGGAAAGTTCCAAAAGATTTACCAAAACTTGAATTGTAATGCCTCCTGTAGAGTCTGAAATAATTTCGGACCCCATTAACATTTTTCTAACAGCTTCTTTTATTGCAATTCTTTGATTTGGATTTAATCTTCCAAATTTAGGTTTAACATTTATCGTCTTGTATCCAAGAAAATAAATGGAAATTAATTTTCGAACTATGGATTCAGCTTTATCTTCGGTCCCTATCTCGATTGTTGCCTCCTCTTTCTTTTGCAATCTTGTTTCATACTTTGGAGGGTAAATCTCAAGTGTTGAAGAACCCTTTCTAACCATTCTTATTTGATCACCTCGTTTTAGACCTAGTTCAAGTATCCATTGTTTTGGAAGAGAAACAATGTATGATGATTTGCCAGTAAACTGAATTTTCCTGGTCTCTTCCCTTTCATCCATAATCTAAATAAAAAAACCTTATCTATATAGTTTAATTAATTCAATAAATGAAAACACTGAACTAATATTTAGAAAAAAAATTTTCCTTTATGTGAATAATACTCTAAAGCTCAAGTGTACCATTGACGCTTTATTTGGTCAGGGAGTCTCCAGATTTCTGCCAAAGAAGATCACAATAATTTTTTCAAGGAAAAATGGGAGAATTAGAACAGTTCATCATAAAGAAGAATTGTTATGTACATTGAGGATTGATGGGGGCTTGGCAATAACTCCTTATTTTGCACAATTATTACTAAAAAGTAGAAAATTCAAAGAAAATTGCATAGAGATAAACAAAGATGCCGCACCATTTGTTGAAAAAGGCTTTTCTGTTTTTTGTAAACATGTTATTTGGTGTGGAAAAAATATCCAAATAGCCTCAGATACTCCAATTCTCTTTCACAATAAGGTAATTGCAGTTGGTAGGGCAGTCCTTTCTTCAAAAATGATTAGATGTTTTGAACGAGGAGTTGCAATCAAAGTCAGAGATAGTTTAAAAAGTCCTAAAGGAGAAATATCATCATGATGCGAGGAGGTAACCGTGAAATGCGTAGAATGATGGATAAAATGGGTCTCGATATGAAAGAGGTTCAAAATGTTCAGGAGGTAATTATAAAGACCGATAAAAAGGAAATTATTATTTCAAAACCATCAGTTACTGAAATGAAAGCACAAGATAATTCAATATTTACAGTTACTGCAGAAAGTTATGAGGAAATGGAACTTGAAGTTCCTGTATTCTCTGACGATGATATTCAACTTGTTAGTCAGCAAGCGGGTGTAGACAAAGAAAAAGCAAAAAATGCATTAGAAGAAGCTAAAGGTGATCTGGCTAGAGCAATATTACTTCTAACAAGTGGATAATTTATTTGCGATTTTCGCACATAAAATTTAACAAAAATGAATGATTTAAGTAATGGATTAATGGAATTTTTATTAAATGAGCAGCATGACTGAATCCAAGGTCACTGGAATAATTCAATCTTTATCGGGTTTAGAAAATGATTTAGATTCTCTAAATAACAAAGTAACAGAAATGAAAAAACAATTATCCATTAAAGCACAAGCCGAGATTGATAAACTATTGGAAAAAACAAAAGAAATCGCAACAAAGGAAGCCGAAGTAATAATTAGTGCATCTAAAGAAAAAGCTACGGCAGAGTCAGCCAAAATTGGCCAAGAAGCAGAAGCCAAACTTTCTGAAATTACCTCCAAAATTGATTCTAATTTTGATGAGGCAGTCCGACACGTTGTGTCAACTGTTTTGAAGGCATAAATCTAAATTTTAGGTATAATTTTAAAAACTATCGACGCCTTACTTAATACCCGGATCGGAGTTGCTACCCTGTATGGTAAGCCCTATTATAGATTTTCACAAATTTTGAAAGAGCTAAATTTACCTTTTGATTCTATTTTACCACTTGATATTAAAAACTATGAAGGAAATTTAGTTCTTACTACTAGACAAGAATCACCGCTTTCAAATAAAAAACCAATTTTAAATGAAGATATTTTTGAGCAAAATTTCACGGTAATTCTAGGTTTAATTATCCAAAAATTAAGATTGAATTTTGAAGAAAAAGATCTAATTATTGGAATTGATCCTGGAACACAAATTGGTTTATCAGTTTTCTACTTTGGGAAAGAGATCGAAAGATCTGTTTACTCTTCAATTGAAAATCTGGTTTTTCATATTATTGATATATTTGGAAATTTAAGAGCTAATCGAAAAGTTATCAAAATAGGTAATGGAAATATGGGTATAGCAAAAAAAATAGAAAAATTGCTAAACCTCCGATTTTGTTCTTCCTTTGAATTAGAATATGTAGATGAAAGTAATACTTCTCTAAAAATTAAAAATTTTAATCAGAGGGGAAAAAGAGATATGCTTTCTGCCAAATTTATTTCGCAAAGAGAGGGCCTCAGACATTCTATCCTACCGCTGTCAATAACCGGATAACATTAAATTAAATCCAAAAAATCTTTTTAATTTTTTATAGATTAAACATTATTTTTCTGTTTTAATAATCAAGACATTTGCTTTTTCTGTTTTAATAAGAAATTAAATACAGACAAAGTTGAAATAATAAAAAATTACAAACTCACGTTCAAATTTCCTAAAATGTGAGAAATTCACACTTTATACATTTTTTTTAATTAAAAAACGAAAATTTTACTTAAACATCTATATGGATAGATATTAAAATTTCAAAAAACCTAAAGTTAGTGCAAGCTATACATATTTATTGAAGTTTTTGTGGGTTTTTTTACAACTAATAAGAGAGATCGCAATGAAAAGCCAAATTTTTTTAATATTTTATGGAAAAAAACCAAAAATTTATCGATCCATCCTTATATAGTTATGAAATCTACAATATATTGCTAAGATGACTTGTAAAGGAATTTGCGTTAGATATAAGGCTCAAAAGCCTGTAGGAACCGGAAGATATGCTTCTGGACAAAGAAGATGCCAAATTTGTGAAATATTCATCAAATGGGAAGGTCTGTGGTGTCCATGTTGTGGATATAGACTAAGAACAAAACCACGAAATCTCAAATACAAGGCTAAACTTCGTGCAAGAGTTGAAGCTGACTCAATTGAAGCTAAAGCGATTACAGAGGAACGTCCTGAAGAGATTATTGTAGAGGTTAAACCCGTAGTTAAAGCAAAAGCTAAAGCCGCTAAAACAGTTAAAGCTAAAGCCGCTAAAACAGTTAAAGCTAAAGCCGCTAAAACAGTTAAAGCTAAAGCCGCTAAAACAGTTAAAGCTAAAGCCGCTAAAACAGTTAAAGCTAAAGCCGCTAAAACAGTTA
>JAHELB010000043.1 GCA_024644385.1 Nitrosopumilaceae archaeon
GGAACACCCGTTCAATGGATAAATGAAGACAGTGCAATGCATACAGTAACTTCTGGAAATTCACAAACAGGACCTAACGGATTGTTTGATTCTGGATTGTTTGGAGCAGGAGATTCCTTCGAGTTTACCTTCATGTCTGCAGGCAAAGAAGACTATTATTGTATCGTTCATCCATGGATGATTGGCTCAATCGAAGTAGGATAGGATTGCAAGTAATTATTTTAACAGAAGCACAAAAACAGATCTTATCAAACCATTCTGAAAAGGAAAAACCTAACGAAGCATGTGGAATATTATTTGGAATCAAGAAGGCAGAAAAAATTACAGTCAAGAAACTATTTCTAACAGAAAATATTGAAAAATCTCCAGTAAATTTTACCATTTCTGCAGAGCAAAGGTTACAAGCAGATAAAATGGAAAAAGAGTTAGAGATGGAAATAATCGGAATTTTTCATTCCCATCCTGACTCAATTGCATATCCGTCAAGTACCGATAAAAAATTTATGGAATTAAACCCCGAAGTATGGGTAATTTTTTCAGGAATTTCAAAAGAGTTCAAAGCATATGTTCTTGATTCAGAGATCAAAGAGGTCCCCATACAAATTGAATAGTCATTATTTTAATCGAAAGGTTGCATTTTTGCCTTCTGCAAAATCTAAGATAGATTTGTCAGGATCAATTATTTTTCCAATTACGTTTACAGGAGACGCTGGAGTTATCTCTCCTTTTTGGCTAATTGGTGTGGGCCCAAAAAATAAACAAATAGCTTTTCCTGTAGGCCAATAGGCAACATCATTTAATGAAACCCTAGACTCTGCATTTTCTTCTGGCACATTTATTGGGGATGGAGACGTGTAGATCTCCTCGCCCCAGACATTTAGATTTACAGAAAATGGTAGTTTTTTTAAAAACGATGCAACGGTTTTTGGGGAATTGGCATCACTTAATTCTAAAATTATTGATGAATCTGAAATGTCTACCTGAACTAGATGTGCCATATTTTAAGATAGAATACCAATTAGAAAACCCTTATTGTTTCTAACATTGTGCGCCAAAAATTTTATGATTTTATCTGCTTTAGTTTTAAAACCACTGATTTTAGGTAAAAAGTAATTTCAAATCATAAACAGTCATATTCAAACCAGAATTTGTACAAGCAAATTGTTGGAAAAAGGGATATCGCCCACTATAATTAATAAAAGACTTCTTTTTGCCGGGGTTTTTCTCATTGCACTTTCAGGGCTGGTTTTAGAGATTGCAATTACAAGAATTTTCTCTGCTGCAATTTGGTACCATTTTGCATTTGTTGCAGTATCAGTAGCTCTAGTTGGTTTGGGATCATCAGGATTATGGGTTCATTATAGATTAAAAAAAATTAAAGAAAACTGGGCCGAAGACCTTTCTATTTCGTCATGTCTTGGAATTTGTTTAATCATTCCAATTACCCTGTTGGTGATGCACTCGCTTGCATCTCAGGTAACGTATCTACCTCTATTCATGTTCCTGTTTGCAATTCCGTTTTTCTTTGTCGGAGTGGTAATATCTGCAGCATTTAGTGCCTTTGCACAAACTGCAGGAAGACTTTATGCATCAGATCTAATCGGAGCATCAGTAGGTGCAATATCGGTTGTTTTTCTTTTATCCCTTATGGGAGGTGAGGGTACAACACTTTTAGTTGGAGTAATTGCTGCAGTTTGTGCTTTAATTTTTTCGTTAATTTCTAAAAAAAGAAAAAAAATAATTATCAGTCTGGTATTTGTGGTATTTTCCATTTCCCTTGTTGCAATAAATTCAGATTCTCAGATATTCTCAATTCAGACAGACCCAACTGCAAACAAGGATTTACCCATCTTCTTACGAGAAAACCCTGGTTCACAAATAACAAAAACTCAATGGAACTCTTTTTCTCGAATTGATGTAGTTGAGGGAATATCTGGAGATTGTATTCCTGCACTTGATCCAAGAAACCCATCTCAATGTGCTGAAGAAGGCTTGGTGGCAAAAATCTTCATCGATGGAGGAGCAGGAACCAACATTATTTCTTGGGATGGAAAACCTGAAAGTAGAAAAGAACTTTCATCTTGGATGCAGTACATTCCGTTTAGTATGCAAGAGGATCCAAAGGTTTTGATTATTGGTTCAGGTGGAGGAAGAGATGTCATAGCGGCTATAGCTAGTGGTAGCACAGATATCACTACAGTTGAAATTAATCCTATAATTTTTGATACAGTTAGGAGTTATGGTGAGCGAGCAGGGAATCTTTATGATCACCAATTTGTAGATTCTAATGTAGATGAGGGTAGAAGTTTTGTTTCAAAATCTACAGAAAAATTTGATATCATTTACATACCATTTGTAGATACCTGGGCTTCAGTATCCTCGGGGGGTCTTGGGGTATCTGAAAACTTTCTATATACAGTAGAAGGATTTCAGGAATATTATGATCATCTAGAAGATGATGGAAAAATTGTTGCAGTGCGTTGGCTTATTGATGCCCCGAGATTTGTAACCACATTTACCCAATTATTAGAAAATAATGGAATTCCGCGAAATGAAGTTTACCGTCATATTGTGAGTGTATCAGCAGAATCCACAACCCTTGATCCAAGCGTTACTTTATCCATACTCTCAAAATCTCCGTTTACAGAATCAGAGATTTCATACCTGTCAAACTCTTTTGATAGATATGACTACAAACCAATTTTAATTCCAGATAGGGTTATGCTTGATCCCTACCCAACGCTTTTCAACGAAAATATTTCTTTATTGGAATTTAGTGATAAATTTCCAACCAAAGTGCATCATGTTACAGATGACAGTCCATTTTTCTTGTCATTTGAAAAACCCATTCCAAAAATATTAGAAGTATTACTTTATAGCTCCATCGTTATTGCAGGGGCGTTTCTAGTAATTCCTTTTATTTGGCTAAGAAAGAATTTGGGAAAAAAGTCACCGCTTAGAGTTTCTGGGGGGGTGTTGTATTTTTCTGCATTAGGTGCGGGTTTTATTCTCATCGAGTTGGCTTTACTTCAAAAGCTGATTTTACTTTTGGGAAATCCTACAATGACCTTTGCAATTTTGCTTTTTACTATGCTCTTATCAAGCGGGTTTGGAAGTCTTGCAAGCACCAGGTTTATGAAAATAGGTACACGGAATCTATCCTTTGTTATTTTAGGAATTGCTGGAATTGGGATTTTGTATGTATTTATCCTACCCAGTTTAATACAGTCGGTAATTTCCGAAGATTTTGCAGTAAAGGTTGCAGTAAGTGTTGGACTGCTGTCACCAATTGGCTTTTTGATGGGAATGCCATTGCCTACTGGAATGCGGGTTTTAAAATCTCATCTACCCACATACATTCCATGGATGTGGGCAATTAATGGAGCATTTTCAGTTCTTGGCGCAGTGCTTACAGTAGTGGTCGGAATACTGTATGGAGCTTCTTATGCACTAAGTATGGGAATTTTGATTTACCTTTTGGCATTTGGTATTTCTTTGAAATGGAAGAAATTAGATATTTTTCCAACTACCAAATAACTTTTCAAAACAACTATCAAGAGAATAAAAATGAATGGGATTTGTTAAAATTATTTTAAAAAAAATTATCATTTTTTATATAAATCCATGCTTGAGGTTTTTTGAATTTAAGGAAAGAGTGTTCACTGAAAAACAACATCAGTGCTATTATGGAGATTAATATGAAACATGTGTTGGAAAGCAAAAGACGTACCCTAGCAAAGACTGCTCTTTATCGTGGTTCAACAACGGCATTATTATTTACTCTAGGTTGGATGTTGACAAATGATTTTTACGAAACTTCGCTTATCACAATCCTGTTCAATGTAATTGCTACGGTAATTTACTATTTTCATGAACGAATGTGGACTCGCATAAATTGGGGAGTTTTGCCAGAAACAAAGCAATCAGCCTAAAATTATAAAGATTTCACGAATATTTTTTAAAACTTTTACAAAATAGGCTCAAAAAACAATTTAATTTTTATTCAAACTTTATTTAAAAAGATAAACTCAGTCTGGCAAATAATATGAGGGATTTTATGATTTCATTTGGAATTAAATATCCCTTTTTTTAATTATATTTATGGAAATTCACGTATACGATACCTATGTCAAGGCAGCAGATGGTCATACCATGCACTTTGATGTAATTACTGGAGAAAAGGACCACGAAAAGGCCATTGCGTATGGCAAGGAATGGCTAAAATCGATTGGCGAAGAAGATGCAAATATGACTGCCAATGAATGCCAATTTTGTCACTCACAAGGGGCTCCTGAACCAGTGGAACAGGCAATAAAAGAAAAAGGATATTTCATTCAAAAGATGGAAGGCTGTCCTTAAACAGCATTTTTCATTTTTCAAGAAAATTTCAAAGAATGCTTAGATTTTTTTAGAACGGTTGTTTTCTAAATATTATGAGTGAACATAGATATTCAAAATGGACAGTAGAGGGAGATAAAAAAACAAAATGGATTTGCGGTTGTTTTCAAACAGCAGATGACTATTTCAAATTCTGCGATAAACACAATAATACTTTGAAGAAAGCCATTCAGGCCCAAGTGGATGAATTGGACATGACTCTGATTGTTGATGAGTAACTAGATTGCAAGAATCGCAACAAATGCAGAGACAAAGACTATAGCTATAGTGTTGAGTAGTTTGATTACAGTGTTTAGTGCAGGTCCTGCAGTATCTTTGTAAGGATCACCAATGATATCACCTACAACTGCCACCTTGTGTATTTCAGAGCCTTTCTCACCTTGCATCTCTACTAGTTTCTTTGCGTTATCCCATGCACCACCCGTATTTGCCAAGTGGTATGCAAGCAAAATTCCAGTAACTACCGAACCCATGAGTAATCCTGCAACTGCAGTTGGTCCCAACAAAATTCCTAAAATAATTGGAGCAGTAATTGCTACAATTGCAGGTTTCCAGAGTTCTTTAATCGAAGCTACAGTTGCAATATCAACACATTTAGCGTAATCTGGTTTTGATTTTCCTGTCAAAATTCCAGGATCTGACTTGAATTGACGTCGGACTTCATCGACCATCTTTCCTGCTGCTCGGGATACTCCGTTGATAAGTTGCCCTGTTATAATAAATGGAATCAAACCTCCTATCAGCAATCCAACAATAATTGCAGGATTTGTGAGGCTATAATCTAATTCTAAAATTCCTTCAAAGATATGTGATGCCTCAAACTGGAATGCCTGGATCATCGCCAAAGCAGCCAAGGCGGCACTAGCAATGGCAAACCCTTTGGTAACTGCCTTGGTAGTATTTCCAACTGCGTCAATTTCATCAGTAACTTTGCGGTTTTCCTCACCCATTCCAGTCATCTCTACTATTCCTCCTGCATTATCTGCAATTGGCCCAAAGGCATCAATACTAAGGACAATTCCTGCAAGACTTAGCATCGCCATTGCAGTAAGTGCTGTTCCAAAGATTCCATAAAGTACCGGGTCTGCACCTTCTGGGGCAGCAGCTGATGCAATGCTATATGACACAATAATTGCGACAACTAGTGCAATCATGAATGGGCCTGTGGATTGCATCCCTTTGATTATTCCCATTAATGTTAAGGACGCATAACCCCATTTTGCAGAGTCTGCAATCTCCTTTACAGGCTTTTGTTTGTAACTAGTGTAAAAGTCTGTGATTTTTTGAATAACTGGAACTAGGATTACACCGAGGACAGTAGAGCCAAACAATGCATAAGAGGCAGCAGAAGTGCCAATAAATTGAGTAATAAATACAAAGTTTAGAGCAATCGCAATAGATGCTGATACATAAAATGAACGATTTAGAGGCTTCATCACATCTGTAATATTTTTCGAGCCAACAATAACTACACCAATGATAGAGGCAATCATTCCAGATGAGCCAATTAAGATTGGATACAAGAAAAAGTTTGGCGCACCAATTAATGCGGCTATCAGTAAGGCTGCAAGTATTGTAACAATATAAGACTCGTAAACATCTGAGCCCATTCCTGCTGCATCACCTACATTATCACCAACATTGTCTGCAATTGTAGCTGGGTTTCGTGGGTCATCTTCAGGGATATTTACCTCAACTTTACCTACCAAATCTGCACCCATGTCGGCAGCTTTGGTAAAGATACCACCACCAATTCTGATAAACAATGCAATAAGACTAGCACCAATTCCTACACCTGCAATTGTTATTGGGTCGGGATAAATCATGTATAGACCAGTAATTGCTAGCAATGCCATTGCAGGAACTGCTAGACCAACTGTCGCGCCACCCCTAAAGGCCATGGCAAAAGTCTTTCCTAGTCCACTACCACTTAGATTGGCAGCTCGCACTGCTGCCTTTACTGTAATTTTGAGTGAAATAATTCCTGCCACTGCTGAAAGTGCTGCCCCTACTGCAAAGGCAATACCATTTGATGGCTGGAGGAATATGGCAATAATAAGAGATAACGCAATTGCTACTGGGACAATAATTTTCATTTCTCTTTTTAGGAATGCTGCTGCACCTTCCTTTACAGCATTTGAGATATCCATCATCTCTTTGGTTCCAGAGGGTTGTTTTGTAATCCATGCAACCAAACCACCTGCAACTAGAAAGGAGGCAATCCCTGCCATAAATGGCAGGATTTCAGCAAATTCCATTGTATACTGAGCTTGCCTAAATCTGGGAAATATAAATCAAATAGCGGAAATTTTACTTCTTTTTTTGTACGGCAAAAATGTTTTGCCCCTTAGTCCTTGTCGTACCAGTTTGTTGAATCTTCTGCCATGAGCAAGGTATGGGAATCTCAAATGGATCAGTTCATGAACCAGAGTATCTTCTAAATTTTTCTCATCAGGGATTTTTCTTACATTGATGAATATCAGATTATGCTGAAAATACGACACTCCATAATACTTGTAAGCAGAGGTTCGTCTACCCTCAGTCATTTCTCTTGGCATTTCTAAAACTTCTTTTGTTGTAAGTAGCACTTTTGGTTCTGTAATTGAGAATCTAGAGGAATAGATACCCACTTTTTCTAAAATGGATAATCTTAGATCGTCATCTAATTTCATTCTATTCTTATTCTGAATATGGGTTTAAGGTAGCGATGTCAAAAGATATTTTGTAGATTGTTTAACACTTGGTTAAGGGAAATCTGTGCTTAAATTAGAGTCCAACGGAGCTATTTTGTTTGCCTTGAGAGATACTTCACCATGAATATCTTCTAGACTCGTTAAATGTACATCATATATTCATCTATAATAGAAAAAGTGTTACATATTGGATATACAAAAAAATTATCCTTTAAAAAAAATTTTAGGGTCAGAATTTTTTATAGTGTAATCACAAGTCATACAGCCACCGTCTCATCATACCCCAAACTAATCCATTAAATCAACTAGTTTTTGTGTTTTATTTCTAATTTCTGGAGTTACCTTTACGATTACCAAGCCTTCGTTTGGTTGACCATACAAGACAACAGATTTTTCTGGTGCAAAAATACAAACTGGCAGCACTAAAAGATCCTCTTCACCATTAACCAAAATTCGAACCGGGGTTTTGGATTTGAATGCTTTTTTTATAACATCAATGCTTTGAGGAGTAATCTCTGCTGCAGGATTCTCACAGGTAAGTAAAGTCGAGATGCTTGAATTTACAGGGATACGTTGTTTTTTTCTTTTTTCCTGACCGTCAATAATCTGCACTGATGGCATCATTCCAAATTCCGTCATTTTTTGGCTCGTTCTATCCCCAACTGTAATTACAAAACTGGTTTTGTCTATGAATTGTTGAATGTTTTCTTTGGTTGTATCCTTTTCTGGCAATAAAACACCGAGAGGTTTTTTCATCTCATCCCTCAGAGATTCAGGTAATTTCAAAATCAAAATTTAGCTAGTACTTGCCTCTGGAGCAGTCTCATCTGTTTTGGTCTCAGAGGCCATCTCTTCTTGTAATCTTGATGCAAGGATACTGCATTGTCCTGCAATATTTTTGGCAGCTTTTTGAAATGCAACAGCACTTGGAGAATCAGGATTTGAGATCATTATTGGTTTTCCCGAGTCAGAGCCAGACATTATACCAGAGTTTAATGGAATTTCACCCAAGAATGGAATGTTGAACTGCTCACTTATTTTTTTGGCACCACCGTCACCGAAAATATAGTGCTTGTCATTGCAGTTGGGGCAGATAAAGTGACTCATGTTCTCTACAACGCCAATGATTGGAACATTTAGTTTCTCAAACATTCCTATTGCCTTTACTGCAACGTTGCTTGCAACTTCTTGTGGAGTGGTAACTACTAGAATTCCGGTAATAGGAATTGTTTGCGCTAGTGTTAATGGAATATCACCAGTTCCTGGTGGCAAGTCAACAATAAGATAATCAAGGTTTGACCAATTTGTATCGACTAAAAATTGTTTTAAAATTCCTGAAATGATTGGTCCTCGATAGATTGCTGCTTGGTGTGACTGTTCTGCAAAAAACCCAAACGATACTACTTGGAGTCCGTTTGATTCAGCTGGTTGTAGTTTGTTTTCCTCGACGTTCATAAAGCCATCCTTCATTCCTAACATCAAAGGAATGCTAGGGCCGTAGATATCTGCATCAAGCAATCCAACTTTTGCGCCAGTTTGCGATAAGGCCAAAGCTAAATTCAAAGATACGGTTGATTTTCCAACACCTCCTTTTCCACTTGCAACACCAATGATGTTTTTGACAGTCTTCATGGTAGAGTCATCATCTAGTGAGCGGCCTTCCATAACTTTGGCAGTAACCTTGAGGTCAAAGTTTTTGACTTCCGGCATTTCGCTAATTACCCTTCTAACATCCTCTTCAATCTCTACATTAAATGGGCATGCAGGGGTAGTTAGCTCTAGTGTAAATTTCAGATTACTATCATTTACCTCCAAATCTTTGATCATTCCCATCGATACGATGTCTTTTTTCAAATCAGGATCAATTACAGTGCTGAGTTTCTCAAGAACTTGATCTATTCCAACCAATGCGAGAAAAAGTCCTTTTACTTTATTTAAACATAAGTCAGACTTGTATAAAATTCACCTAAAATTTGTAATTTTCATAAATTTGTTCTCAAAATCCATCCAATTTACCCAAAGATTCATAAATTGAAATTGGAGAAATCCTTCAAAGTTGTTTTCTATATCTACACTAGGTGATGTTGTTAGGATACCCCCAAGCTTGTTTGGGACAACTCTAAAAAAGGCAGCCTTGAATATTCTCAAAGAAAAGTACGAGAGTATGATTAATGTTGACTTGGGTTACATTATAATGATTTTAGATGCCAAGGTCGAAGAGATGGGCAAGATGATAGCAGGCGATGGTGGAACATTCCACAAAGTTGAATTTGACGCATTAACATTTTATCCCAAATTACAAGAAATTGTAAACGGTGAAATTGTAGACATTACTGACTTTGGGGCATTTGTGCGAATTGGTCCAACTGATGCATTATTGCACTTGTCACAAGTTATGGATGATTATCTAAAAAGTGATGTTAAATCTGGAATGATACTTGCAAACCAAAGTGGACGAACTCTAAAAGTTGGTTCTACTTTACGAGCAAGGATCACTGCAGTCTCTCTAGGCAAAGCTGCCACAATGGGTAAAATTGGAATTACTTGCAGACAACCATTCCTTGGAGCACATGAATGGATTGCCGAGGAGATCAAAAAAGCAGAGGGTTCAGATGATTCTGCAAAGCCTGCCAAAGAAGCCAAAGCTGAGGCAAGTTAAAGATGGCCCGAGAGATGGCTTGTAGAAAATGCAAGTATGTTACAATTGGCAAAGTTTGTCCAAACTGCAAATCTTCAGATTTAACACCAGATTGGAATGGAGTGGTTCTAGTAGTAGAGCCTACAAACTCACAGATTGCAGCTACTCTTGGGATTACCACAAAGGGCAAATACGCAATCAAGGTAACATAGAAAATTTTTCCAGGCAAATCATTAAAATCACAACTAAATCATAGATCTTCATTGAACGCTAGTTTAAGAAAAGAATTACAGAGTTTTCTTGCAGAAGATATTGGACGAGGAGACATTACAAGCTCCCTTTTACCAAAGAAAAAATTAACTGCAAAAATAATATCACGAGAAAACGCAATTGTTGCAGGCGTAATTTTTGCAAAAGAGCTTTTCAAAATTAAAGGCTGT
This sequence comes from Nitrosopumilaceae archaeon, assembly GCA_024644385.1. GTDB lineage: Archaea > Thermoproteota > Nitrososphaeria > Nitrososphaerales > Nitrosopumilaceae > Nitrosomaritimum. The sequence continues at coordinate 10,170 of JAHELB010000043.1, forward strand.
AAGGTAAAAATTTTAAAAAAAGACGGTCAGAGTGTTGCACCAAATCAAACAATAATGGTAATTTCAGGGGATGCAAGGCAAATCCTTACTTGTGAACGAACGGCCTTGAATCTATTAACTAGAATGAGTGGAATCGCCACACAAACACATGATTTGGTATCCAAGATACCAAGCAAAAAGACTAGAATATTTGCCACAAGAAAGACTGCACCAGGTCTTCGGTTCTTTGACAAAGAAGCAGTAAAGATTGGTGGAGGAGAAAAGCATCGACTAAGATTAGATGAGATGGTAATGATAAAAGACAATCACATTGCAGCGGGGGGTTCTCTGTTGGATTTAATTCACAAGGCTAAAAAGAAATACAAGAAATTTGAAGTAGAGGTAGAAAATAATTCAGATGCAATTTTAGCAGCAAAAGAAGGGGCCAGCATAATAATGCTGGATAATTTTTCGCCACAGCAAATTAAAAAAACTATTCAAAATCTGAAAATTAAAAAACTGCGTGATAAAGTAAAGATTGAAGCCTCTGGTGGAATTACCGCAAAAAATATTTCTCAATATGCAAATACAGGTGTAGATATAATTTCAGTTGGAAGTATTACCAATGCCGTTAAGGGAATAGACATGAGTTTGGAAATATAGTTATTTTTTTGCCATATCTATTTTTTCTAGTAATTCTTTAACTGCCTTGTTTTTAGGATCAATTTCCTTTATAGTATCACAACATGCTATTGCTTGTTTAAAATTTCCTAGACGAAAATGAGAATTGGCATTTAAAATTAAAACCTCAACATCATGTGTTCCAATTAGAAGAGACTTTTCAAAGTGTGTAATTGCTGTTCGGTATTTACCTTTCATATAGTAAATTCCCCCAACAATAAACAAGACATCGTTTTCATCTGGATTTTTTTTTAGGATTTCTGCCCCTATTCTCAAGGCAGAGTCGTATCTCTTTTTTTTAACTAGTTGCCGGAGTTCTTTCTTTTTTTTTAAAATGCTTTTTTTTACTGGATCTTTTGACCCCAATCCAAACAATCCAACCAACTTATCATAAGCTAAACAAACCCAAATAATACCGTTAATGAGGCCATACTGTCAAAAAATTTTTTAAAATTTAGATTTGAGTAATTTGAAATTCAACTAATAGCAAGCATTCTATCTATGGCCAGTCGTGCCTTTTTTGCAATGTCTGCAGGTACAGTAACCTCATACTTGTCTTCTACTAGAGAATCAAAAACCTTCTCCATTGTATTCATCTTCATGTATTGGCATTCTGCCTTTTCGGAGGCAGGAACAAAGTTTTTCTCTGGATTTTGTTTTTTCATTCTATACAATATTCCAGTTTCAGTGGCAACTACAAAGTTTTTGGCCTTTGAATCATGTACATGATTCAACATTCCCTCGGTAGATAGAATTGAGACTTTTTTATCATCAAAACTTCCAGATGCCAAATCGTACAACATTGGAGTAGTACAACTACATTCTGGATGAATTACAAATTCGGCCTGTTTCATAGAATCTAATTTTGTGTTTATATCATCCGGAGTAATGCCTGCATGAACATGACATTCGCCAGCCCAAATGTGCATATTTTTTCTTCCAGTCATCTTTGCAACATAAGAACCCAAGAACATGTCTGGTAAAAATAAAATTTCTTTGTTTTTTGGTATTGCCTTTACTACGTTTATTGCATTTGAAGAGGTACA
>JAHELB010000044.1 GCA_024644385.1 Nitrosopumilaceae archaeon
AGGCATAAACTATGCCGGGGTAGCTCAGCCTGGTTAGAGTGCCAGTTCGATTGGTAAAATCTAACAGGTCTTCCAAAGAAGGCAATACTCATAATCTGGAGGTCGCGGGTTCGAAACCCGCCCCCGGCACACTTTGGGCATCAAACTAAAACCACAATACCCCAATTGAAATATTAAATTATTTTTTTCAAAAGAATTAAGAAAAAAATGTTGGAAAAAATTTATTCATTTCCAAACAAGGAAATTTAAATTTAAATATTTATTATAAAATTTCACAAGAACCATCAATTTTTTTCCAGCTTTTTCCACCAATATCTCTACATTGTGTTTTGGTTACTTTCTTAGAAAGAACACCTTTACAATCTTTTTTAGAATAACAGGTTCCAACTATTATTTTACGTGTAACCTTTTTTTTAGGAATTGATTTTTTACTAGAAAGTTTGGGCTGGATAGATTTCTTGCTGATTGTAGGTAATTTCTTTACAATACGTTTTCTTTTTAACGTTGAAGGTTTTTTTATTTTTGGGATACGTGGTCCCTTTATTCTAGGTCTACGCATCGACATAAAGAAGGTTTAATTTTCGAGTATAAAACAAATTCTATTAAATTTTAAATGTACCTCAAAAAATTTTTTTTATTATTTTGGTTGTAGGGTTTGGAATTTTTGTTCTAGCATCTCCTGTGTTTTAGTTAAAAAATTTTTAGAAAAAAAATCAAGGATGATGAATTGTTCTTGCAAATTGATTATGACAAAAGTATCTATAAAACCTGTAAAAGTTTCCATCATGCTCAACCTTACATTTTTCGCATCTCTGGCATCCAGCCAATTTAAAAAATTTACAAAACAGATATTTTTAGATTTTCCTAATTGTCATAATCGAAGGTAAATTAATTAAAAAAATGAACTTATTGGAATATTTTATTTTGATTCAATAAAAATTACACCAACCAGATCATGATTACTTCTTTTTGTAACGGTGTCCCGATTTGCATTATGGAAATTTTGTAAATGAGATTTTCTGGTCTTGATTCCATATTTCCTACACAACCTACAAAAATAGGTAACTTGTTTTTGATCTCTGGGTTTTCCATGTTTATCTAAAGCAATTAGTTGGGACATGTCAGAGTAAAACAAGCTTAAATATTTTAATTTTGTCATGTATATGACATTATGTCAAAACTATAGACTATATGCAAAATATTTATAAATTGTAACGTACCTTACATATCCCGGTGAAACATATGTGGTTTGATGACCAATTCGAAAATACTTTTCGAAGATTGTCGGGCCGTTTTTTTAACCAGGACGATGTCTTCGAAATCCCAAATGTAGGCCAAGTCCAAACTTATGGGCCTTATTACTACGGTTACGAAATGACCGTTGGACCAGACGGAAGACCTCATCTAAAAGAGTGGGGAAACACCAGACCTCAAAAGGCAATAGAGGAATCCGGTACGAGGAAATTGTATGTTGATGAAACAATCGACGAAAAAGCCAACGTACTCAAGCTCGTTACTGAGATGCCTGGAATAGAAAAAGCAGACATCAAGGTAAATATCGAAAACAACACAGTTTCTATTTCTGCTGAACGTGGAAGTAGAAAGTACAAAGATTCGATCCCCCTCAAAACCAAGGTGGATGAAAACTCTGTAAAGGCAAAGTACACAAATGGAATACTTGAGCTGTCATTTACTCTTGCAGAAAAAAAGTCGAAAGCCAAGATGGTGACAGTTGAATAGGAGTGAAGTAAATGAACAAAGACACATCAAAAAATCAAGTGTTCTCTCCTCTAAAGGAATCCCTAAGATCTGCAAGAGATTCCTTTGAGAATTTTTCAGAGGAGATAATTAGCAAGTGGAGAATTGGGAAAAGAAACTTTCCGTGAGGTGACAAAAAATGCCAGATACACAATGTAGAAGATGTGGTACAGAACTATCCACCCAAACAAAGTGCATAGAATGCTTCCAAACAATTCGTGAGATTTGTCCAAATTGTCAACATATGCCCTTGGAGAAATTTCACTTCAATTGTATGATGACCTCTGGCATTCCATGTTATGGTGGAAATAGATTACAAGAGGTGCTAGCAGCATGAACGAGCAAAAAATTCGGCAAAAAATAGGATAGTCATATCTATCACCTATCAGAGCGGGAGTCTCTCCACTCCCCCATAAAATTATTTTTGGCAATATTTTCCCTAGAGGTTAGCACTAGTCTAAAAATTATCCCTAGGTTAAATATTAAAAAAACCTCAAAAATTTATGGCTGAAGAACAAGAATGGGCAAATCTACTAGCCGAAATTTTCGACAAGCTAACAGAAAAGCATGCAACAATCACTTATGATTTTGAAAATCTTGAGATGAAGGGCAAGGTTGAAAGAAGCGGCAAGGTAGTTCCAACAGGTACAGTTTCCTTAACTGGAAAGCTGACTATAACTGCAAAATAAGGGTGATGGGAACGCAAAAAACTAAACTCCCCGCCAATTTTTTAACTTATCTAGAAAGTGGAAGTCTTAAAATCGCTTGCGATGATACACCTTCAATTAAATTTAGTGCAACCAAGGATACAAAAATCCTAGATGTCATTGATATTCCCATTAAAATTTCAAAGAAACCAGGAATAATAAAACAATTAAGCGAAGCAAAAGATCTTGCAAAGCAACTCGCACAAAAAAACAAAACTCTAGAAGTAAGGCTAAAAGGAGAAACTGTTCTCAAATTAGGAAAAAACGCAAACCCAAAACTTGCCAAAATAATTACCTTAAGTAATGACATTGAGATTTCCGATTTAAAGAAATTAAAGAAATTAGGTGAAATTATCTAATTTCTATAAAAAATTAAATTTTTGAATCTGCGATAAAATTATTCAAACGTATTAACAAAATCTACAATGGACATTATTTTTCCCATTTCTACTAATTTACCATAGCTTTTTGTTTTGCTCTTTTTTAGTGGTTCATTGTCAACGCTAATGAATAAAAGATGAAAGGCATCAATAGGAATTGATATTCTTTTAATTTTCTCAAAAGATGTAATGGCATACATTGCTCTTCCAACGTTATTTTGATCCTCTAATTTACATCGTTCAACCCAATCTGAAGCTTCACGTTTAAGGGCTTTTTTGGTTTCAGTTAAGGGAATTTTAAGTTCCACATTAGTTCTTTTACTATTCCACAAAATATCTCCCGAGGTGTTGCTTATCACAGCAAGTCTTATCGAGCTATTAAAATCCATTAACATATTGAGAAGTTTCTCATATCGTCCCATTGGCAATTGTAAATTTTCAAAGGATAAAAGTAATTTGGTAGATATTAAATTGAAAATTAAAGGATTCACTTAAATCTTATTTAAAAAATAGAAAATTGTGGTAAGCCCCTACACAGGTTTTGTTGGAAAAGTATGGGAAGAATTTCCACAGCTTGCTGAATGGCATAACTTAGATGAGTCAGCACTTCCAATGTGGAATTTAGATAAGTTCATCGAGGCAGGATACCATAACTTTTTGGCCAACAGAAAACCCCTTTATCATCTTAGTACCCTAATTGAAAAATATTCTCAGGAAAACAGTAAGCCCTTACTGGCAACTTTTGAAGAAATTGCCAGATACAAATTTGTTGAAAAAAGATATCAAAAAATGATTAACAATATACCAAAAATTTGGGTTATCGCAAATTTTGGAAAAACTAAATTCAAAACTCCTTCAAAGATAGAGGTAATAAATTGTCAAAACACTGAACTGTCAAAGGTGTGGAGTGTAATTACACGAGGGCCTTATGGTCCCTTTGGACTGATTGCTGAGGAATTTGAGGACGGTAAGTTTAGAGGATTCTTCACTCTAAATCCAAATGTTTGTAGATTTACCCTAAAACTAATGGGAAAAATCCTTTCTACTAAATTTAATATTCAATAAAATAAATTAATAAAAAAGGAATAAGTTATTTTTCTTATTTCGTTCCATAACATGAGCAAAATATCAAATTAGAACTATAATTAATAATTGACATTAGTTAAGAATCATACTAGAAAAAAATGCTTTGGCTTCACACTTTACAAACAAATGTGAGTTGAAAAAGGGTGTCTTAATGGACTCTCACTGCTTGTAATCAGATTACCGTTGGAATCCAATCCAAGAAGTTAAAGTCTAGCTATCTAACTCATAAATTTTGTAAAATATTAAGAATCTTAACCATATTGAAAGAGTTTAGATTTGTTACCACTAGGAATAAGGTTATTTCTAATGTAAATATGAGACTAGTTTATTTCATGTATGGACATTATCTGGGGAAATGTTGGAAAAATTTTGTCTGGTCAGATTTTTGAATTAAATATTACACATAGAAAAAATGGTAACAAAAATACATATTCTGACATTGAAAAAATTAGAATTAGTGAAACTGATTTTGGAAGCTTGCCAAAAGATACCAGTAATTATACAAAAGATTTGGTTGAAGAAAGCCTTTCCGGAGTGTTTGTAAAATGTGAAATTAAAGAAAAAGATCAAGAAGGTAATTATGTATCGTCAGTTTCCCATTCAGGCCAAGGCGGATATTAGATGCTCCAAAGATGGACTCCAATAACAGTGAATCGTACAGAAATCCAAAAAAATAAAAATCTTTTAAATAAAATTATTGATGGCAGATTTCCAGTTTTAATTATCAAAAATTTTTATGATGTAGATTCATGTAAAATAATTGCTCAAAGAATTGATTCCAATATAGAAAATCAAGATCCAAAAACAAAAAAAATTGGAGTTTCCCTTGTTTCATATATCAACAGAAAAACAGATTATTTTCTTCAAGCAGAGATTTTTAGAAAAACCTTGCGAGAGATTTTTTTTGGATTAGAAGATCCCAGAAAAAAGATTCATGATATTTTAGGAGAATTTTTCTCAAATAAGGAAATTAAAATTGCTGAAGAGAATGGAAAAAAATATGCCTGTGGAGTAATTAGATTACATAGATGGGGTGATTCTGCATCGCTACACAGAGATAACGTACAATTTGAAGCAAAAAATTTTGATGTATCCAAATTGTCAATACAATTATCAACAGTGCTATACATTCAGCAATCTGAAAAAGGAGGAGAATTGGTTTTGTATAAAAAATCGTGGAAAAAATCTGATGAAAAATTTCGAAATATTGAATTTGGATATACACAAGATGTGATTAATAATTCCATTCAATTTGCAAAAATCAAACCAAATCAAGGCGATTTAATCATAATTAATCCAATTTACTATCATGAAATTCTACCTGTGAAAGGCAAAAAGACACGAATGACATTAGGTTTATTTTTAGCTTTTTCAAATTATGGAAAAAAAATTGTAACATGGTCTTAAAATAATCACATGTACCCAAGTTTTATTTCTCTAGAGATTTGAATCAATTTTTGCAAATATTTGTGGCATAAACCAATGTAACTAAAATTGTACTCAGAATACTTGCCTCTGCATAGAAAATTTATTTTGAAAATAAAAAAAGAAAAAATGGAGATTATAATTCCATTATATTTTTGGGTTGAATGATGCAACCAGAGAATCCACCATGCTCTTGTTAATATTGGCAAAAGCACTTGAATTTTCATTCCATGTTTTGATATTTTGTTTTGTTACATCGATTGATGCAATGGATATTTTATTTTGAACACTCAATGATCTATTTAGTTTTTCTTCTGAATCATGTATTATTTTAATTGAAGATTCTGGTAGACTGGATTTTATCCCTGCCTTTGTAGCAAATTCTCTTTGAATATCAACTGTAGATGATGCTATGTTATTCCATCCTTTTACGTATTCTTGAAACAAATCTGTGAACGCTTGATGATACTGGGGAATGGACTTTTCAATATTTGAATAAAAGCTGTCTATGCCTTCCTTCCATACAGAATAGATATCTTTTTGATTACTTGTATTTTCTATTTTACTCATATTTACACCCCCTCCTATTTGATTAAGCTAAATCCCTCGAATTCCTCAAATGGCTTTTCATCCTTTATGAATATCCATGATAGTCCAATCATATCCATCGCAGTAATTCTGGTTGGAAGAGCGTTTTTGGCATCACTTTCAACCAGAGTTGTCAAAGTTGGTTTTTGGTCATTCTTGAATTGAAGTATAGTTGACATGATATACAGTAGATTGTGAATTATATGTTCATACCAGTCGATTTGTGGTATGCCTTAGGACAAATAATGAAAAATTCCAGATCCAAAGGCATGCCACAAATATTTAGGAATTATAAAATAATCAAGGTTGTAATATAACTTGAGTAAATTCGTGACAAGACAGCTGCACATTCCCGTCAAAGTGCAGGTCTGCTTTCATGTAATTCACTCATTAAAAATAACTAAAAATTCAGTGAATTTCTTGTTTGTGTTATTGAGTGGGAATTTGCATATAATGAAATTAATTTAATTATCTGAGCAAATTGTTAATCTTTGAAAAAATCTTTAATCGATGAGTTGTCTGATTTTATATCAACTTTTGTGAGATATTTGTTTTTGATCAAACCAATAAACGTCAAATCACGTTTGAATAACAAATCGGCCATCCAACTAGTTGCAACCTGAAATTTTTTTTCAAACATTGGCAATTTAGACAAATAGTAAGTTCTCCATATAAGCCAGGCAATAGGTCCTTTAATATGCAAACCAAAAATAACTGCAATGGCTACCTTTCTGCCCAAAGTAGTCATGATACCTTTACTCTTAAAAGAAAATTCTTTGAATCTAGTTTTACCGACAATCAATGAATAAAGATTATCTACCAAGGTAACACTCTGGTGTATTGTATTTTGTGCAGTTGCAGGATACGGTTCACCGGTAATAGGATTGGTAACAAAAGCACAATCACCCAAAGCAAAAACTTCATCGTGGCCAGAAACTCTCAAATATTTGTCAACTTTGAGTTTTCCAGATTTGTGATGCTTGCAATCCAATTCTGCAATGACAGGATCTATATCAATCCCAGCAGCCCAGATTAAGGTCATACAAGGAATGGTTTTTCCATTATCCAATTTAACAAAGTCCTCTCCTGCATCTATCGCCTTTGTTTTGGTAATTACATTTACACCGACTTTTTTTAGATATTCTCCTGCCATTTTACCAAGTTTTGGACCAAGTTCAGGAAGAATAAATTCCTTTGAAGAAATTAAATTCATACTAATGTTATCTTTACCAATACTTGGATAGAAATTTTTTACAGAATCCCTTACCAGCTGGTTAATCTCACCTATTGTCTCTACACCTGCAAAACCACCTCCAACAACAGTAAATGTCATCAATTCTTTTTTGAAATCAAGATCCGAAGTCTGAGCAGCACTTTCTAACATATTGATTACTTGAGAGTAAATAGAAATTGCATCCTCTACGGTTTTGATTGCAAAGGCATGTTTTTTGATATTATTATTTTTAAAAAAGTTGGTACTTCCCCCAAGTGATATCACCAAATAATCATAATCAAGTGCACGCACCTTACCGTCAAATTCCCTAGTTATGGTAACAAGTTTTTGTTCAAAATCAATATAAGATATTGCAGCGTGATAGAATTCTGCTTGCTTGCAAAGCTTGCGGATAGGCACGGTGATATCATTAGGGTGAATAAGTCCTGAAGAAACCTGAGGCAACATTGGTGTATAAAGAAAATAATTGTCTTGACTGACAAGACTGATTCTAATATTTGGATTGTTTTTGAATTTTTTTTGAACTAGTTTGAGAACTTTAATTCCTCCAAATCCTCCTCCCAGGATAAGAATTTTTTTTATTTTTGACATAGTTTATTTTTAATTTTAAACATGGTTATTTTTCTTTAAAGTTTTCATTGGCGTTAGGAAAACCAACAATATCAAGCAAAGGAGTTGAAATCATTATTTTCTTTCCAGAATTTTTAATTTCTTCTAGTATACGGTTACTTATCTTATTTTTCATTGTGCTGCGCTGCCTAACTTCTACGGCATATCTTATTTTAATCAAAATTTCCTTATCTGTTGGAACCAAATGAATGATTGGTTCAGTTTTATTTTCTCCTAAATAATATTTTTCACCTAGTTTTTCTATACTTGCTTTTGCTTTTTCAACAGTTAACATAGTTTCCTCGTTTACAATTTCATAGATTCTTTCGTTTGCATATTTGTAGTCACTTTTATAATCAAGAGAAAGCGAGATTTCATCCCAAATGTAATTGTGATCTTTTGTGTAATTTATGACATTATTTCCAAGGATCAAACCATTAGGGAGGGTAACAATTCTACCGGTCGGAAGATCTGCTGAGATCCATTCCCTTGTTTCAAGAATGGTTGTGTACAATATTCCAATATCAATTACATCTCCTGTTTTTCCATTCATTTCTATCCTGTCGCCTATAGTGTAAAGCCGGTTTAGGTAGATGATTATTCCTCCGGCCAGGTTTTTTAAAAGATCCTGCAACGCAAAAGCCACACCAGCAGACAACAAACCGAAGGCCACAGTAACTTCTTGAGCACCACCTCCCCAAACCGCAACTAGGACTATTCCAAATGATGCCAAGTAGAGTATAGAGGTAATCTTTCTAAATGCATATCTGGTACGTTTTTCTTTAATCTTTTTTGAGAATTGTTTTTGAAGAATCATCTTCATAATTATATGAATAATGGTTAGTCCAACAAATGTGTAGAATCCTTTTTCTAGGAAATCATTTGGGTACGAATAATTAGCCAACCATAAACTAGCTGCAACTATTGGCCAAATAATAAAAATTTTATTGTTATTCAAAACATTGATACATAAGAATCAAAAGCTTATGAACCTATATGAGAAAAAACCTTTTTTTTATCCTTATTGCTATAGGGGTGATATTACCATCTGCATATTCTATAACGCTATTTGAACAAGATACTAATTTTCAAACCCTTCAAGCAAATAATGAGGATTTAATCACAGAGACTAAAAAAATAGAATCACAAATTAATGAAAATATTTTAAAAAGCAATTTTATCGATAGGGTTTATAAAAATCCAGAAGATTTAGGAATTGTTCTAATAGATTACTTTGATGATTTGTTTCGTAATGTCGTGGCTGAATCTTCAATTTATGATCTGATTTTATTTTCGATTGGTATGGTTATTTACGGAATCTTTGTTTATCATTTTTACAAATTTCTATCAAAACGAGATATTTTTTCTTTTAACATTGGAGCTAAAATATCCCAAGGAAAATTCAAATCAAGTGGTCAAAGGATGTCTACTGCACCAAGAGCTGCTGCTTTTATTGCTACAAAATTATTTATCTTCCCATTTATAATATTTCTATGGTTCCTGGGATATTCCTCACTAATGTTCTTGTTGGTCCAAGAAATGCCGACTGAAACAATATTCTTTGTTTCCAGTGGATTAATCATTGCAATTCGAATATCAGCTTACTATAACGAAGATCTGTCAAAAGATATTGCAAAACTAGTTCCTTTTACACTACTTGGTATATTTCTCTTCAATCCGCAATTTTATTCGTTTTCAGACACACTGACAAGGTTGTTTGAAATTCCTGTTTTCATTATTCAAATTGCTTCATTTATGATATTGTCAATGATTGTGGAAATTACTCTCAGTATAATTTACCTCATCAAGTTTAAATTTTTTCATAAAACAGATGAGGAGGCCCTTAAAGAAAACAAGGATGCTGTCTGAGGCTGACAAATTCATAAAAAGAATTTCCATGAAAATGGAAAAATATGATAACTCTAAAAAGGATATAACGAATTAATCGTCCTAAATTTAATTCAAAAGTTTGCCAAATATCTTTTTTAAAATTTTAATTTAAAAAAATATGGATTAAGGATTTACCATTGCTAGTTTATCCTCAATTCTATCATAGTATCCGTTTTGTTGCATGGCAGGCACGTAAAAGGTTGCTGAAATTTTATCTCCAACACCTGCAGAACAGTCAGAAACAACAACGGAAATTCCTAAAATAGATTCTCCAACACAGCCATATTCCGTTACAGCAATAACAGTTACATCCTCAGTAACCAAGGTTGGCATGATATGCCAAGGAGTTATAGTAAAAATTAGTACTACTGAAATTGCAGCTGCTAAAATTACCATAAACTTTAGCCGTGGTGTTTTATTTTGGGTTGTTTGTTGCATTTTCCTTCACTATTAATTAGATTTTGAATAATATAACCAAGCGGTGATTTTTGTCCTAGTGCCAAAAATCTCCAATAGGGGCAAATTTCAAGAAAGATGGATTATTTTGAGAGTGATTAGAACACCCCTTTTTGTTTTCGGTTATTACTATCCACATTGCATGGAGTTCACGATGTCCCTAACAGGTGATTTCCAAATAATTTGTTTTGAGAAACATATCCCAGATCCTCATCAAATTATTTTCTTTTCTTTCAAAATTACCATCTACGAAAATTAATTTTGAGAATCAGAGAACCAGGACTTTTTACAATTGTAACACTGTTTTTTCCAGGATATCGAATTGTCAGAGTCTTGTTTCACCTCCAAATTTCCATAATTTTTTGAGCCACATGTTGGGCATCCCTCATCTTTTGTCAAAATATTAAGCTCCCTTCATGCGCTTTGAATAATCGTAGTTGTGTATTTGTTGGGGTTCAATTTCTATTGCAACCTCTGTTTTTGAGTTATTTTTTAAAAAATTTGAAAGATTTGATTCTTTTTTTCCCAGATATTTTTCGATTAAAATTGAGAGTACTTTTTCTCCTTCCTCGTATAAAATTTTAACATTCCCCTCACCTCGGATTCCTCTATAAGGAGGGTTATCTCCTGCTATTTCAAATCCACAAGATGGATTTTGTTTAAGATAGGAAACAATTTTTGCAGTTTTCTGAGTGGCACAATAAATTTTGCCATCAACTACCACATACCAAAGAGAAAGTACAGTTGGCACCCCATTATTTTTTAAACACGCAATTCTAATGGGAATTTTTAATTCAGAAAAAGAATTGTCAATTTTATTTCTATAAACTTTCTGCATGATTCACTCCTTGATTATTTTTAGACCCTTCTTTTGCGTTACAATCATCACGAGATCTGTTGTCATAAATTTGGTTATTATTTTTGTATCTAAATTGAATAACTAAATTCACGAAATAATTCTATTTTTTTGATATTTAACTAGAGGTAATTATTTTGTCTAGTGCTAATGTTATTTTCCTTGCAATCAAGTGATCAAACCAATATAGCCAGATTAGGTTTTTAATAATAATTTTAGCACTAGAATAAAATATTATCACTATGTTAAATATCATAAATCAGTCTTTCATTTCATGGAGAAAAATCATCGATGAACAGGATAAAGCTACTTCAAGGATATGATCCCGTTAGAGCCAAGGATACACTGGATTTAGTTTTGCGTCAAAGGAAAAACGAATTTAGAGAATTAGCTGATGCGTTAAAAATTCCAACAAATTCTCCAGAATGGGAGATAATCATTTTAAAATTTTGTCTAGATTTTGAGGAATGTTTTGAGATTTGGACAGGAAGAGAGAAACCTGATCAACCTAAAACTTTCAAATGTATGACCATAATGCGTGAAATTGCTCAGGGGGGTAAAAGCGTAACTGAAATTGCACACATTCAAACCACAGCCAATACCATTTATCATGAATTTCATAATATTTATGAAAGGATTTGATCAGGGCAAATGAAAAATAAATTTAATATTTTAATAGTTTTTTTCATTTTAATTCTTGTTTCCACAAATTCAGCATATGCGCACAAGTTGATTAGTCATGATGAAAGTCATAAAAGTTTCAATTCACCTCTACAAATTCCAGATCATAAGATTTCCTGGGCTATTTATGA
>JAHELB010000001.1 GCA_024644385.1 Nitrosopumilaceae archaeon
TATCAATGCTCAAATTGTAGAGAAATTCTAGATTCTTCAAATTGTGAAAAATGTAAAAGAAAAACCTCTTCACACTCTTACAAATCATTTCCTTTAAAGGAAAAACTGCTTAGGGCTCAAGAAAAAATGGGTTTTCGTGCCCAGGAACCATTGAAGGGAGTAAAAGAGCTAATAAATCAAGATAGAATTGCCGAACCCATCGAGAAAGGATTGGTTAGACAAAATTATGGACTAACAACCTTCAAAGACGGAACGATTCGGTTTGATGCTACAAATTCACCGATAACTCAATTCAAACCAGCATGGATTGGAACTGATATTGAAAAACTCAAAGAATTAGGATACACCTCTGATATTGATGGGAAACCAATAACAAACTCTGAACAGATGATAGAAATTCGAATGCAAGATGTTATAATTCCTTATGAAAGCGGAAGATATCTCGTTGCAACATGTAAATACATCGATACATTAATGGAAAAATTCTATGGCAAACTTCCTTTTTACAATGTAAAAAAAACTGAAGAGTTAATTGGGCATCTAATAATTGGTTTGGCTCCTCACACATCTGTAGGAATTGTAGGAAGAGTCATAGGTTTTACTGAGACACATGTTTGTTTTGCGACTCCAAATTGGCATTCAGCAAAAAGAAGAGATGCTGATGGAGATGCAGACTCGATAATGCTTCTAATGGATAGTCTTCTAAATTTTTCAAGACAATTTCTTTCAGATAGAATTGGAGGTTTAATGGATGCTCCATTACTTATACAACCAGTGGTTTTACCACATGAATCACAACCACAGGCTCACAACTTGGAGGTCACCAAATTATTTCCTCTAGACTTTTTCAAATCAACACTTAAGCAAAACCTACCCTCAAATGTGAACTCAATTGAGATCATAGAATCTAGACTAGAAACTGAAAGACAATTTTATGATTATTATTTTACTCACCTGACCTCCTCTCTAACTACCTCAAAATCACGAAGTGCCTATTCGACACTTGGATCAATGTTGGATAAACTTGATATGCAAATTCGAAATGCTGATATGATTGATGCAGTAGATACATCAGAAATTGTTTCTAACGTAATCTCTACTCATCTGGTTCCAGATATTATGGGGAATCTTCGTGCATATGCAAGGCAAAGTTTCCGATGCACCGCATGTGGAAAAACTTACCGCCGTCTTCCCTTAATTCAAAATTGCCTCTGTGGTCACAAACTAATTCAAACTATAACTCGGGGATCTGTAGAAAAATATCTAAAACTTGCCAAAAGATTGGTTGATAATTATGATGTAGGCAAATATCAAAAAGGACGAATTCATGCATTATCTGACGAAATTGATTTGGTTTTTGGAAAGAATAAAGGAGATCAGTCTCTGCTTACTGATTATGCGTCTTAAATTAATTATCTTAATTTGACGTATTCATAAGCTCCCAATTTTTTATCAAAACAATACTGAACCTTTTGATAATCCCTTCTGAATGCTTTGATTTTTGATAATATTTTTTTGGGGTCCTTTTTCTCTACTACAATTTCTTTGATAAAAAATGCTATTTCTTTCATCTCGCTTTGCTTCATCCCAATTCTTGTGATCTCAGCTACTCCTAACCTAATCCCCCCTGGATGAAAATAATTACGACCTGCCTTGATGTCTCCTGGGATTAATTGTCTATTTACGATAATGTTGGCCTTTTCTAAATCCGCCTCAACTTTACCCCCATCTGAATAATCAAGTACATTTACTGCGATTTGATGAGATTGAGTAAATCCTTTACTTTCCCCTAAAACTTTGAAACCAAAATCACTTAAAGCCTCACCAAAGGCCTTTGCATTTTTTATTATTTGATTTGCATAATCCTTTCCAAATTCTAATGCTTCGGCAAATGCTATTGCTTTTCCTGCCATATGATGAATGTGATGGCTACTTGTAAGCCCCGGGAACATTGCCTTTTTGATTCTTTCTTCATGTTCTGTAGAACCCAATACAAGTCCACCTTGAGGACCAAACAAAGTTTTATGGGTACTCATAGTCATAGTATCTGCACCTTCTCGTAATGGATCTTGAAACTTACCACCAGCAATCAAACCAGCCACATGAGCTGCATCATAGTTAATATGAATATTATAACTCTTCAAAAAATCCGCAAGCTCCTTTACTGGATGTGGAAACAAAAATAACGATCCACCAAACATTGCTATTTTTGGAAGGCGACCAACTTTCTCTAACTCTTTGACTTTGTCTTTTGTCTGGTCTACATCAATAGTCATCTCCTCGGCATTAAATGGATAAAACTCAATTTCTAACCCATGAACCAAACCAGCAGTGCCAGAATGCTCTTTTTTCCCATGGGAGATGTGACCTCCTGCTGGAATTGAAGGGGCTAACATAATATCCCCTGGATTTGAAAAAGCTGAATATATGGCTAGATTTGCCACTACTCCTGAGATTGGTCTCACATCTGCAAATTTAGCCTTGTACAGTTTTTTTGCAAGTTTCATGCATTCAAACTCTACATCATCTATGTAGACACAACCAGCATAAACTCTCTCCCCCGGCCATCCCTCTGCATATCTATTACCAAAATCTGAAATGATTGCTTCGCGAACCGCAGGACTGGGTACATTTTCACTTGCGATTAATGGAATAGAATTTCCAAACCATTTGTGGTGTTCCTTTAACTTTGAAAAAATTTTGTTATAAGATTCTCTGTTAGGGGATTTTACCATAACCTGCGAATCGATTTTCCCAATTTAAAAACACCGATTTTAGATCTCAAAAATAATCAATTATCTGCAAGGTATAAAAGGGGAATCACAAGTTTTCCTTTCTATGGGTATGCAAGCAACTTCCAAAGGAACTATGCCTGTAGTTTTGTTAAAAGAAGGCGGAACTGAAACCAAAGGGAGAGATGCTCAAAAAAATAACATTGCAGCCTCTAAAATTATTGCTGAAATTGTTCATTCTAGCCTCGGACCAAGGGGTATGGATAAGATGCTAGTAGACTCACTGGGAGATGTTACAATTACAAACGATGGGGCAACAATTCTAAAGGAAATAGATGTTCAACATCCAGCAGCAAAAATGCTAGTTGAAATTTCAAAAACTACTGATAATGAAGTTGGAGATGGTACTACTTCTGTAGTGGTTTTAGCTGGTGCTCTTCTGGAACACGCTGAATCATTAATTGATCAAGATGTTCACCCAACAATTATTGTAGACGGATATAGAAAAGCTGCAAAAAAAGCAAAACAATACCTAAATGATATAGCTGAGGCAGTAACTGCAAACGACAAATCAATACTCAATAAAATTGCAAAAACAGCAATGCAAACTAAATTGGTAAGAAAAGATTCAGACCAACTTGCAGATATTGTTGTAAAATCTGTACTTTCCGTTTCAGAAAAAGAAGGAGAAACTTACCAAATTGATATTGATGATATTAAAGTAGAAAAGAAGGCTGGAGGCTCAATTAAGGATTCTACTATTATACAAGGAATTGTTCTTGATAAAGAAATTGTCCATGGAGGAATGCCAAAAAAAATTATTGATGCAAAAATTGCTCTGATTAACACGGCTCTTGAAATTAATAAAACCGAGACTGATGCTAAAATTAACATTTCAAACCCACAACAAATGAAAGCCTTCTTAGATGAAGAAAATAGAATGTTAAAGACTATGGTTGACAAAGTAATCGGTTCAGGAGCTAATGTGGTCTTGTGCCAAAAAGGTATTGATGACATGGCTCAACATTACCTTGCAAAGGCAGGGATTATTGCAGTAAGGAGGATTAAAGAAAGTGATCTTACTAAACTTGGAAGGGCTACAGCAGCTAGAATTGTAACAAACCTTGATGATTTGTTTGAAAAAGATCTCGGAAGTGCTGAACTAGTTGAAGAGAGAAAAATTGAGGAAGATAAATGGGTTTTCATTGAAGGATGTAAACATCCAAAATCAGTTACACTACTACTTCGTGGTGGATCTCAGCGAGTAGTGGATGAAGTTGAACGCTCAGTTCATGATTCTTTAATGGTAGTTAAAGATGTAATCGAAAATCCTTTAATTGTTGCTGGTGGAGGCGCACCTGAAACCTATACTGCAACCAAGTTAAGAAGTTGGGCAAAAACACTAGAAGGAAGAGAACAATTAGCAGCAGAAAAATTTGCAGACGCATTAGAAACAATTCCACTAACACTTTCAGAAAATGCTGGAATGGATCCAATAGATACTTTAACTGTTTTGCGTTCTAAACAAATGAAAGGAGAAAAATGGACTGGAATTGATGTAATGAAAGGAAAGATTGCGAATATGAAATCGAGTGATATTATTGAACCTTTGGCAGTAAAACTCCAAATTGTTTCTGCAGCAGCAGAGGTAGCATGTATGATTCTAAGAATTGATGATGTGATTGCAACCCAAAAATCTGCCGGACCTCCTCCAGGAGCTGAAGGTGGAATGCCTGGAATGGGTGGAATGCCCGACATGGGCGGAATGGGTGGAATGCCCGGTATGGGCGGAATGGGTGGAATGCCCGGTATGATGTAAATTTTTGTAAAAAGTTTAATTGATTATCTTATCTCAAATTTGTATTGAATAGCAGTTTATCTAAAAGAGGTTCTGTTTTCAAATACTTTTATCTTGTTGTATTTTTTGCATTGCTTGCAGGATTTTTTAATCCTCTAATTACTGATGGCTCCTTTATTGTGGTTATTTTTGGAGTTTTGGTATTGTTTCTTGGCCTTGCAGGTGGAGTCTTATTGTATAAATCTACAACTTCAGAAAAAAGACGAGAAATTTATTTTGTCGGGGGGTTTGCCCTTATTGCAATATCGTTAACATTAATTTTTCAAATAACTGGCAGAGTTTAGAAACTAGACATCAAAATATAAATAAAATTCATGAGGATGAGGTCGGATTGCAATCTCCCTTTGATCCCTTCTCTCCAACTCTATAATTTTATCGATAACATCATTTGTAAAAATGGGGTTTAGGAACTTTCTATCACTTTCTAATTCATCTAAGGCCTCCCCAAGACTCTTTGGTAAAACCCCTATCCCTCTCTTTTTTCTATCTGATTTTGTCATTTTGAAGATATCATCTCGTATTTGTTCTCCCGGATCAGTTTTTTTCTTTATCCCATCCATTCCAGCTGCAGTAACTGCAGCAAATACCAGATATGGATTTGAGGATGGATCAGGTGCTCTAAACTCAAGGCGTTTTAGATGTGCATAATTTTTCCCAGTAAGGTGTTTTGGAACTCTAACAATAGCTGATCTATTTCCGGCACTCCAAGCAATATAAGCAGGTGCCTCATAACCAGGAACCAACCTGTGATATGAGTTTGTGGTTGGATTACAAATTGCAGATAACGCCTTTGCGTGATTAATAATTCCACCACAAAAATACCGCGCTGTCTGACTTAGCTCATCATCATCAGCTGAATCATAAAATACATTTTCTTTACCTTTCCACAAACTTACGTTTACATGCATCCCAGATCCAGAATCCATTGCAATTGGTTTTGGCATCATTGTAGCTACCTTTCCATATTTTGCCGCAATGTTTCTTATTACATATTTGTAAGTTTGAGCAGCATCGGCGGCGTTTGTCATGTAATCATATTTTATATCAATTTCACATTGTCCAGCAGTAGCGACTTCGTGATGGTGATTATCACACAAGATTCCAAAATTGGTATTTAAAATATTTACACATTCATTTCTAAACGGAGTAAGAGTATCTGATGGCGTACTTGGATAGTATCCTTCTTGAAGACCCATTGGATAACCACTTCCTTCCTGACTCCAAGGCGCTTCTTTTGATTCAATGGAATAGGATTGTCCCTTGTAAGGAGTAAGAACATCCCAATGAATTTTATCAAACACAAAAAATTCTACCTCTGGACCCCAAGCACTATAACCAAATCCCTGAGATCTAATGTATTCTTCTGCCTTTTGAGAAATTCCCCTAGGATCTCTTGAGAGTCTACCTCTATTTCCACCCCAAAAAACATCACACAATAATCGCGCAGTTTTGTTCTCAGTCATCCAGGGAATTATTGCAAAAGTATTCGGATCAGGTTTTAACAAAAGATCTGAATCATCAATACTAGTAAAACCAATAATTGATGATCCATCTAATTTCGGTAGTCCATCTCTCATTTGTTCTGGGGTAAAGGTATTTGCTGAAATAGTTGTGTGGTGAAAGCGGCCTGTTAAACCTGTAAATTGAAGATCGATAAATTGAATATCTTCATGTTGAATTCTAGCAAAAACTTCATCAGGTGAGTAAGTTACCTGAAGGGCTTTTCCATGACTCACTTTATATGGCAATTTTAGACTTCAAGCTAACACAAATACATCCATCATTTAAGGATTAGGTAAGAAATGTCCGAGCTAAATGAAATTGATATCAACTCGTTACATGGAATTGTTCTAAGAGAAACAGAAAGTGATTCAATCCAGGAAATTGACACAAGTTTTTATCGAGATCTTGCAGAATTTATTGGAAATTTGAAAAAGCAAGAGTTTGATGGAATTGAAAGTAAAATCAAACAAACCCTAGTTGATATGACCTCGGAATTAACTTCTATTTTACTTCACATTAGACTAGAAAAAACCATCAGATCAGGCCTCACTGATTTTTCAAACCTCTTAGACGAGGAAAAATTTATCCTGGATGCCGAAGAACAAAAAAGAGAAAGAATCGAAATGATTCTCTCAGCTACAATTAATGGAAAATCAAAATTTTTAGAATCAATTTCTCAAAAACATAAAACCAAGACCGTTGTTCTAAGATTTCTAAAAGAAGTTGATGAAATTGTAGGCGTTGATCTAGAGAAGTATGGTCCATTTAAAGCAGAAGATATTGCAACCATACCTTTTGAGAACGCTCAGGCATTAGTCACACAAAAAGCTGCAACCAAAATTCATTGGGAAGATTAGATAGAAATTACGCTTTTAGATATTTTCATAACATGTCCCATACAGGTGTAGATGTAATTGATTTTCTATTTTACACAATATATCCAGTTATTGGAATTTTCATAGTTGAGGGGATAAGTAGAATTGTAAAGGCTCCCAAATGGATTAAACTCTGGGTACAAGCAATTGTTTCAATTGGATTTGGAATCTATTACTGGTTTATCCTACCAGCCCCACAAAATTTCCCCCTAACTGCACTGGTAATGTTTGCATTAGCTATTGCCTTAATTTACCAAGGAAAACGTGCAAAAATTTCTCCTGATAAAAGTCCTTACTAAATTTTTCAACCTTTAAATTTTCTGAAAAATTTTTTAAAAGGATTTTTCCTTCCGACATTTCCATCTCTAATTACCTTTTTTTCTCCAAATTTTTTTGCACGAATTAGAGTTAGTTTAACACATCTATGTTCTTCAGGAAGCCTATGTTCTGAGCAAAATGGATCCTTACAATAACTGCAGTGAAAAGGCATATCAGTCATATCTCCACAGTAGGCGCAGTTTTCTGGCTTCATAATTTATCTAAATAATTTAATTCTAATAAACCTGTTAGTTTTATCCCATTTTTTTGAATAAAATTTGCAAAAACATTTTTACGCCCTGTTCATTCAAGGGTGTTGAGTGGATTCTAATGATTAAAGACAAAGTAGCAATAATTACTGGAGCAAGTAGCGGAATTGGTTATGCCACAGCCCTAGCCCTTTCAAAAGCTGGTGCAAAAGTTGCTATAGGTGCTAGAAGAATTGATCGACTAACAGATTTGGAAAATAAAATCAAAGAAAAAAACGGTCAGGTCTATTCTCAAAAACTTGATGTTACAAAAAAAGAAGAATGTAATTCCTTTGTTAAAAACGTGCTAGAAAAATGGGGTTCTGTGGATATTCTAGTAAATAATGCAGGATTGATGCCTCTTAGTTTTATTAAAAATTTGAAGATTGATGAATGGGATCAAATGATTGATGTAAACATTAAAGGAGTTCTATACTGTACTGGTGCAGTTGTAAGTCATATGCTAGAAAAAAAATCTGGTCACATTGTAAATATTTCCTCGGTAGCTGGAAGAGTAGTCTTTCCTGCAGGGAGTGTTTATTGTGCAACAAAACATGCGATCACTGCATTTAGTGAGGGATTAAGAGAAGAATTGAGCGTTAGAAAAAATATCAGAGTAACTTGTATAGAACCAGGAGTTGTTGCGACCGAACTGACAAATACAATAACAGATGAATCTCTTCAGGGATTTGTAGAGGGAGCAAAAAAAATGGAAGCCCTACAGGCAGATGATATTGCCAAAGCAATTCTTTATGCCGTTGAATCACCCAATCATGTAAATGTTAATGAGATTTTGATTAGACCAACTACCCAAGAACGCTAAATTGACTGAAAAGATTCCTCAAATACTAATTCTAGGTGGTGGTTTTGGAGGACTCTCTGCTGCAAATGAAATAAGGACATCCCTTCCTTCTTCTCAGGCCAAAATTACAGTAGTTGATAAAAAAAACTGGTTTATGATTGGATTTGCTAAACTCTGGATCATTAGAGGTACAAGAACCTTTGAGAATTCAACTGGCTTGTTATCTGGTTTGGCTAAAAAGAACATTGAATTTCTAAATGAGGAGATTCTTGGAATTGATCTAGAAAAACGAAATGTAAAGACTACCACACAAAACATTTCATATGACTTTTTAATTATTGCCATGGGATCTGTTTTATCTCCACAAAAAATTCCAGGATTAATTAAAAACGGAATGAATCTTTATGACTATCGTGAATCCGAAAAAATTCATGATAAGATAATGGAATTGAAATCGGGAAATATTGCTATATCTATTATGGGAATGCCATACAAATGTCCCCCTGCTCCTTTTGAGGCTGCGTTACTTATTGATTCAATGCTACGAGAGAACGGAATTAGAGATTCTGTGAAAATTCACTGCTATAGCCCAGCACCAATTACCTTACCTGCGGCTGGACCTGAAATAAGCAAGAAAATTCTAGATTTGATAAACTCTGAAAACATAATCTTTCATAATTCCTGCAAAATTAAATCAGTAGAACCAAATAAACTAATTTTTGAAGATTCAGAAGCAGAATTTGATCTACTTCTTGCAATTCCTCCACATATTGCACCTGAGGTAATTTATGAATCTGGATTAGCAAAGCAAGATAATTTTATTTCAATAGACAGAGACTGTAAAACTCCATATGAAAATGTCTATGCGGTAGGAGATGTTACTAGCTTGAAGGTTACAGATACTTGGGCCGTTCCAAAAGCTGGAGTATTTGCAGAAGAAGAAGGACAGATTGTAGCAAAACGCATTGTCTCAAAAATACATTCATCAGAAGACACTACATTATTTGATGGAAAAGGTGGATGTTTTATTGAATCAGGGCGGAATACTGCATCATTAATTGAGATTGATATGTTTTCAGGGCCTACACCCTCAACAAAAATAACTGAATCAACCACCGGACATCTTGATGAAAAGTTACAATTTGAAAAAGATCGGCTCAAAAAGTGGCTTTAATTATTTATCATCATCTTTCTCTCTGGATAAATGCTCCAAAATAGCTTTTACTTCTACTCCTAAGTTTTCGGAATTTTTTGAAAGTTCTAATTGCTCAGTAATTTTACTTTTAAATTCTCCATCTTCAAGCTCTATTCTTAATTTTTGTATACAATCAAGGTGATCCTGATCAGAGCCAGAAATTTTATGACATACACTACAAATCTTCATTAATGGTTTTTCGCAATCCTACGATTTAATAATTTCATTTTGTGCCTATTTCACAAGGGAACGTCGTCTAGCTTGGTATGATACTAGTCTGGGGGACTAGTGGTCGCAGGTTCAAATCCTGCCGTTCCCATTTAATCACAACGAACATTCTAGTCTAGCAGGATTCGAACTTCAAATATTTTATTCCCAAAATAATGGGTGAATCCCCGTGGGCCCATTTGGACTTGAACCTTAAATGGTTTAAATCCTTTTTTTGAAATTTCATCCCCAAAAACGGTTCAAGCCTAATACAATTTGAACCTGTAACAAAAATTTGAAATTATTTTTTGGAATCAATTCTAGAACTTGACATATCGGACATTTTCATTTAATGATTACCACTAGACAAAAGTTATAGCGAACTTAATTAGAGAAAAAAAATTAAAAAAAATACTTGATTAGGATTCCTAGAACAAAAATTACAATTCCTGCAATAATTGCAGTCAGTATTCTTTCAATATCCCTGATTTCATACTCTCCAATGGATGTTAGTGCCGAATTGGATAAATTCATAATTCCAGAAATTTCAGGAACTATTTCTATTTCTGACGGATCCCAAGATTTTTCGGATAAAGCTAATATTTCCCTAAGTGTCGCTATGGGAGCTGCCGAAAACTCGGTAGAAGACGGAAAAGCAATGTGGGGCAAACTTGATATCGTTCAAGGATTTCTTGTTTACAAAATAGCAGTCTTAACCTCCGATGATATTTTCAACATGGTTATAGTTGATGCAGGTAATGCGGAGGCCCTTTACGTCTCTGAAGGAGTGTCAAAGGAAAACTGGAAACACTCCAGACATTCTGATTCTGAATCCCATAAAAAATGGAAAGATCATTATGCTGATTTGACTCCAGAGGAAAGAGAATTAAAAAAACAACAATGGAGTGAAGTAAAGAATGCGTTCTTTGCGTTATCTCTAGATGAGCGAGCAAAGATGATTATGCATTTTATGTCTATGAAAACACAATGGAATTCTTTATCTGATGCAGAAAGAGATGAGAAAAAACAAGAGATGAAATTGATGATGGAAGAATTATTACCTTTATCCCTTGAAGAAAAAACTCAGAAATTAAGAGAGTACATTAATTCTCTTTAATCTTATTTTCCCACCTATCTGCGTCCATTTTCATCCCAATTTGGTAGGTGAATCTCTAGGAACTCCTAACTTTTGAAATTATTTTTAGGGAAGGATGAGAATAAAATTAAAATGGATTATCAAATTGGAATTTTTCTCTCAGTCTGGATAGTTTTGGGAATAGTTGTAGGAATAATGTTGCTTCGGAATTATACAAAAAAAAGAAAATCAGGCGAAAAATTAGCAATAGAGGCAATGAATTTACTTAGTAAGGAAATACAAACAACACCAAAAACCTGAACTATCTTTTGAGTTTATGAAATCTCTGGGATAGGTCCTAAATTATCTAAACCTACTTTGTTTTTATCAATACGTAGGAAAAAGTCACTGTCAACATTGTGTACCCGAATGGTTTCACCCTTTTTCATATTTGAGAGACCATTATATGCGGTGACATAAGATTTTCCTTTCTTTATATTTGCAATTACTGTGGAGCGAGGAACGATTTCTCCAACTCCAATGTTTGCTCCATTATCAACATGTTGTTTCAAATTTTCAATCCTATTATTTTTACCAAAAGTAGCCTGAGAAATTATATAATCTGCCCATTTTGTCATTTTACATTATAGAAAATAAATTTCCTTTACTTTAATCTTATTTTTAATGATTAAAACAAGAAAAATTATTCATATTCGTTAAGACTACTTTCTAATTTATTGATTATAATCATGGTTGTTTCCTTTGAGTCTAATTTTCTTTAAATCTAGCCGCCTCATCAGAGCCACCAGTAGCATTACCTTTACTGTAAGAATGTGCACCTACACCTGCCAGGCTCCCACCTTTTACTATTAGATATTCATCCCGTATTGGTTGTTCATCTAACCAACACTCCAAAATTTCCCTTACCCCTGATGCATATCTGGTTTGAGCTGAAAGCGAAGTTCCTGATGTGTGAGGAGTCATCCCATGATTTGGCATTGACCTCCATGGATGGTCCCTAGGTGGAGGTTGAGGGAACCAAACATCTCCTGCATATCCAGCAAGTTGCCCCGTTTCAAGAGCTTTGGCTACAGCATTTCTGTTACAAATCTTTCCACGAGCAGTATTTACTAGATATGCTCCTCGCTTCATCTTGTTTATCATTTCTTCATCAAATAGATTTTCAGTTTCTGGATGTAGTGGTGCATTAATTGTAATTACATCACAAACCTTTACCATCTCCTCTACACTTTGGTGAAAAGTCAAACCAAGCTCTTTTTCAGTTTCTTCAGATAGTCTATGTTTATCATAATAATGGAGCTTTACATCAAATGGTTTCATTCTTTTCAGCACCGCTAATCCAATTCTTCCAGCTGCCACAGTTCCCACATTCATTCCCTCTACATCATATGATCTTGATACACAATCTGCAATGTTCCAGCCATTTTTGATTACCCAATTGTAGGAGGGAATATAGTTTCTCACCAATCCTAGGATCATCATTACTACGTGCTCGGATACGCTAATACTATTCGAGTAGGTTACCTCAGCTACTGTAATTTCATTTTCCATTGCTGCCTGTAAATCAACATGATCTGATCCAATGCCTGCAGTAATAGCTAACTTTAGTCTTGGTGCCTTTGCAATTCTTTCTGCAGTAAGATAAGCTGGCCAGAAAGGTTGGGATATCACAATATCTGCATCTGGAAGTTCTTTTTCAAATACTGAATTTGATCCATCCTTGTCTGATGTTACAACAAATGTATGTCCTCTTTCTTCGAGAAATTTTCTCAGACCCAGCCCCCCCGAGACACATCCCAAGAGTTCTCCTGGGTTAAAATCAATCTTTTCAGGCGTTGGAGTACTTTGCCCTCCTGGATAATTCTGAATTTTTGGAATGTCAACTCTAGCATAATTTGGAGGAAATCCTTTAATGGGATCATCATACAAAACGCATAAAACTTTGAGATTATCTTTGGTCATTTTCACTCGGGATTTAGTTTATTTGTAAAACTTGTAATTAAGACTGTTGAATTTTATTAAAATTATGGTAATAACCCCTAGACTTATAATTTTAGAATTTTTAATAGATTTTCGAAACTTTCTCGTGATTGCTTTTGTTTGTAAATTCTTAAAACATCAATAATTCTTTGCTTGGGCGGTATTTTGTAAATTTGTTTTACTTTTTTTCCGATTCCAGACCCGATAAAAATTGCTTGAGTAATAGATGTAACGTTTGACACTCTTCTCTTTGTACTAGAGCTTTCAAAATCAATCAAGGTTGGTTTTGTTTCCCCAACTATAACATGTTTTGATATACTGCTTAGCTCGCCATGATCAAACCCAATCTGATCCAATCTAAAGCAATCCTCTAAAACTGTCCTTATTGTTGATTTTAATTTTTTGGAACTACCAGATCCACGTAGTGAGCTTACCCATATACCAATTTTTTGACCCTTCACGTATTCCATAACGACAAAATTTTTACTATAATCAACCAGTTTAGGTCCTACTTTTACAGAATTTACTATTTTGAGGAGTGCAGATTCACTTTTCATCTCGCTTCTCTGAGAATCCAATCGGCGAATTTTCAATGCCACCAATTTGTTGGCCCTTTTGGCTAAAACTACAATTCCAACATACCCCTTTCCTAAAATTTCTAACTTACCTATGGTTGTAGGACCAGAAAGAGAAATTGAACTTATTTTTAATTTTTCCAACTCTAAAATTCTTGAATTCAGCTGACGTTTTGTAGCTTTTGGATATCCAAGAATATTAGAGTATGGTGCTTGAGAAAATTTTTTAATTGATATGAAAGGCTGTGTCATCCGTTGAGGTAAGCTCCTGTATTACCTTTTTAATGGATTTGGATAGATTTTTTGTACCTAGAAATACCTTAAATCCGCTTTTAAAATCACCTTGGAGTCCTTTGGGAATACCGGTTTGAAGATTTTTTTTCAGGAATTCCGACAGAAATTTTACAGCCTCCAAATACTTCCTTTTTTCGAGAGAAACAATTTTTCTATCTTTATTTATCCACATCAATTCTGTATTTGCAATATTTTTTGAAATAAAGCTTCGAGAATCTTTTTCTCTAAAAAATTCCGGTCCAATTTTGGGGTATTTTTCAGGAATAATTGGTGATTCTAGCAAGAAAAACAGATAAGATTCTTTTTTCTCATCCGTAAAACAAGAACTTCGATAAACCTTGAATCCACCTATCTCTAATTGGGTACTCAATGATTTAGTTGACCTTTTTATTTGACCCCAAATAATATCTGGGCTTCTTAATTTAAAACCAAAATTCACTACTAGAATATTTTCTAAGTTCCTTTTGGTATTTTTTGATTTTTTTGGCTTGAAGAATTTTTGGGATGGTTTTATTTGAAAGGCCCTACAATTCAAGATAAATTTTCCAATATTTTCCTCTGATATCGCTGCGGCAAGATTCCTATTACTATCGATTGGATCAATAATTACAATAGGAGTTTCAAATTTTTTTGTTGTTTTTCCTATTATTTGATTCTCTTTTATCTTAGAAATAGATTTTATTACATTTTCAAAAGTCCTAAAATTTAAAATCAATACTTCAGATACATAACCACTAAATCCCTGTCTTGCCATCTCTGCTCCATAAATGCCAGTTGATTGAAGAAATGTTTTGAGCACTCTTACCTCATCTCTCATTTTTGGAGTCAATGCTTTTTTCATCTGTATCGTATGAAATGGAGATCTGTCTGCAGAACTTTTCCAATCACCTAATTTTACATCATAGCAAGGTACAACATTTATCTTTGTATTCTTTATTTTGGCCTCAACATATGGGTGCTCGGAATATCTAACATAGGGATTATAATTTTTCATTGAGGAAAATCCAATCCTCTGAGAAATCTCAATAAATCTTGCGTCTGAAGTTTCTTTTTTGAATTTTATGAAAATATCTACATCAGCATTTTTTGGTAACCACGTTCCTTTTGCAAAAGAACCGCCATATTCCAACCCAATTACCTCTGGAAATTCCTTTGTTTGCTCCTCAATTAGTTTAAAAGCCAATTCTGAAATCTTTTTTTTGGAAATTTCTAAAGACTTTGTAGGAATAACTGATTTTCGAACTTTGGAAATTATTTCTTTCATGGTTTAGATTTTATCTCCTCTATATCTGAATACACCGGACCTTGTGGAGTAAGAACACTTTGCTTAAGCTTAAAGTTTGTTATGATTTGTGATCCAAATTCATTTGTGCCAAATTTCTCCATCTCTCTACTAATGTCACTAATCTTATTTTTAATTCTAAAGACTGTAATGTGAGATTTAAAGGGTTTATCTGGAGTAAAACCCAGGGGGGATAAGACCTGTTGAACTTTATTTGCCAAGTCTGTCAATGCGTTCGCACCAACATTATCAGTCCCTATCCAAATTACCCTAGGAAATTTCATTTTAGGGAAAACTCCAGTTCCTTTAAAATTTACTTTGAAAGATGAGAATTGGATTGTTTTGAGT
The DNA here is from genome assembly GCA_024644385.1 of Nitrosopumilaceae archaeon. Lineage (GTDB taxonomy): Archaea > Thermoproteota > Nitrososphaeria > Nitrososphaerales > Nitrosopumilaceae > Nitrosomaritimum. The sequence goes on from JAHELB010000001.1 coordinate 15,314, forward strand.
GCATTTCTTATTTCTTTAGACACTTCCTCTGTAATTTCACCTAAAAACTGAAGGGTAAAATGTAAATTTTGCGGTTCAACTGGTTTGGCCTTCAGATTCAACTCTGATTGAAATTTTTTAATTAAACTAATAACCTCCTTATTTGAAATTTCAACTGCAACAAAAACTCGCATCACAACTTTCTTTCAGGTATCTTTATAATAATTTCCGGTAGCTTCATAGATTACTCGTTTTCTTCTTTTAGTATTGACGAAACTAATTGTTTGTCTTACTGGCATGCCTGGATCTGGAAAATCTACCATAGCTGACGGTCTAAAATTAAAAGGATTTGAAATAATCAATATGGGAAATGTTGTTAGATCTGAGGCAAAGAAAAGAAACCTTGAACCTACAGGATCTAATCTTGGAAAATTAATGCTAGACCTTAGAGAAAAAAATGGTCCCGGTGCTGTTGCAGAGTTGATAAAACCAGATATTGAAAACTCTAAATCAAATGTAATAATTATTGATGGAATCAGATCCTCTTCTGAAATCGAGGTTCTTAGGAAATATGGTAAGGTAAAACTTCTTGCTATACATGCATCAACTGATACAAGGTTTCAATTCTTGCGAGAGCGAGGAAGATCAGACGATCCTAAAACCAAAGAACACTTCCAAGAAAGAGATGACCGTGAACTAGGGGTAGGAATAAGCAATCCAATTGCTTTATCTGATGATGCCATTTCAAACAATAATCTCACAAAGGAAGAACTGATAGATGCATCTGTTAAAAAAATTGAAAAATGGAAAAATTGAATATTCCCTCAATCAAATGCAAAATTGAAATTTTTTCTCCAGTCAATCCGTCAGAGGATCCTGATAAGGTTAAAACTGCGGTTTTAAACATTTTTCCAAACTGTAAAATTAAGGTTGAGAAATTTTCTATCGAAGGATATTCAAATGAGTTACATTCCTTAGAAAGAGTTTATGAAGTAATCCATTCTATGCATTCTCAAAGGATCTACCGGCGGATGCTGAAAAAAAATTTAGAAAATGATACCACATGGTTTTATCTAAATAAACAAGCTGCATTTGCTAAAAAAATTGCCATTTGTGAAAAATCTGATGAATCGCCACTAGGACCAATTAAGATTGTTTTAACTTCTACAAGTATTGACACAATTATTGATTGGCTAATCCTTGGCTAGCAGAACGTTTAGCTAACTAAATTCAATCATTATTTAATATTTTTTTAATCTTGAGTATAAAAATAATTTTTAGATAAACTAAACGTGTTACTAAAGATTGGATTAATTGCTGCAATTTTAGTAGTTGGTGGTGTTATTTTTTCATCAGAAATCCAAGCAATTTTCCCAAATACAAGCACTACAGGACTAGATTCTTTTGAAACTGATGTTAACACTCTAACTGAAAAATCTTTAGAATCAGCAGAGCAAAAAATAGGATCAGGAGTAGATAAAATAGAGACCAAATTATCTGAATTTAAACAAAATTCTACCGAATATGTTGAAGAAAAAATTTCAGAAAAACTATCATTTTTAGAACCAAGTGAATAATTAAATTCTCTTTAGGCATGAAAATTCTTAAAAAACTAAATGGAACAAAAATACAAGAAGCCCTATGGGTAGCCTCCAGGCAACATCAATTGATCATGTAAATATGAAAGTCAGGAACTTGGAGAAAAGTGTAAAGTTTTACAAAGATCTTTTTGGATTTGAGATTAAACAGGGAGAAAATCCCAACAAGGCAGACCTTCCTTCAAAAATCATTGGAAATGATTCTATCAAGCTTTGTTTCTACGAAGTACCTGAAATGTCTCCAGAAGGTGGAATTGCTCATTTTGGATTCAACATTGCAAATTTTGATGAGGTAATTACAAAATGCAATGAATTACATGTTCAGATTCTTTATGGGGGGGAAATTGATTGGGAAAAATCAAAGTCAGTTTACATTGTAGACCCGAGTGGGTATGAATTAGAATTAAGCCAGGTCTCTGGTGGCGGATTGTAAAGAACAATGAAAATTCTTTTTCTATTGTTGTTTCTTATTCCATTATTTGTTCCAGCATATGCTGAAAACATTGTAATAATTGAAGTAGAACCCAACCCTGAAGGGCCAGATTCAGGAAAGGAGTGGGCTAGATTGTTTAATCCTAACAATGAATCTGTAAACTTGTCTGGATGGATTATAAACTCAACCCATGCGGAAACAAAAACTTACAACCTATCAGGAAATATAGGAGCTTGTACAGATAAAACGATAAATTTTCGAGGTGAATTCCTAGACAATGAAAACGAATCGATTATTTTGTATGATAATACTGGAAAGGTTATAGATTCTACTTCCAAAATTAACGACAAGGCAGATAGCAATATCACTTGGACAAAAAAGGCTCCAAAATGTGAAATTTCCTTAAACCAAGATACTGAAAATAAAACGCCTCCAGCAGCACCAACTCAGTTAGAGCCCACCTCAGAAATCGTAGAGTCATCACCAGATCCAGGAGAATTACAACCAAAAATTATTGAAAAAAATGAACAAGAGGGTTTTTTTGACTTTGGAATTTCTATTGAGAAAGATGAGGAATTCGTTGATGATTTGAATCCTATTTTACCTTATCTAGGTATAGGTCTTGCCATAATTATTGGAGGAATAATTGTATTACTGCTTAGAAATAGCAGAAAGGAGGACGACCCATCTGAGGTTAAAAATATTGAAAAAGATAAGGAAATAGAAATCATTCCCATGTCAAAAAAATTTCAAGATATGCAAACTAATACAAAAATAAAAAACAAAAATATCTCAAACCTTGAGGGATTTGTTGAAAATAAAATTGGTTTAATTGAAAAACTGCAGGAAAATAAAATTGGTAATTATGAGAAATTAGAAAAAATTAAAAAATCTTTGAAATCAAACAGTTCTTTTACTTTAAAGGATAACAAATACCTTGAAACCCTATATGATGAATATAAAAAAATAGGGAATGAGAGATCAAACGATGATAAATCCTGAGCAGGACTGAAATCTTTACGATTAATAAATAGAAATGATGAGAAAATTTTTTTATATTTAAATTGTTTGGGATTAATTTGTAACAAAAAATTAAGACTTTCCGAATTACTTAAATTCATTCCTTATACATTTCATCTGGGAATCAGGACATGGTTTACTATTGTATGTAGTTTTGTCATGATCCTCTTCCCCCTAAATTTTTATTTAAAACAGAGACCAATTTAGGTAACGCAACCGAGGAGGTGGACCTTATTGATAAATCCATATCATCTGTCATGATCGTTTCATCAGGATTTATCTCAATTAAAGTCGCATTATTTTGCTTAGCATAGATTGGTAATGTATTTGCTGGAGATACAACAAGTGAAGTCCCAGCAATAATCATAACATTGCAATCCATGGAATGAATTATTGCTTTTTTCCACACATTTTGGGGTAAAGCCTCCCCAAACCAAACCACATCTGGTCTTAAAATATTCCCACAGGGACACAAGGGAGGAATTTTTGAAAATTTAGTATAAATTACTTCTCTATAGTTACAAACAGTACATTTTATTTTTACAATACTTCCGTGTAATTCTAAAACCTGTGAACTTCCTGCTCTTTGATGAAGTCCATCAATATTTTGAGTAAGAACTATTACTTCGAAGAATTTTTCCATTTCAACGATTGCTTTGTGTCCAAGATTAGGTTCAGAAGAAAAAATATTATTTCTTCTTTCATTATACCACTCCCAGACCAAATTTGGGTTTTCATAAAATGCTTCAATTGTGGCTAATTTCATTGCATCATAATTTCTCCACAGGCCATCTTTGCCCCTAAAAGTGGGAATTCCACTTTCTTGGGAAATACCTGCTCCTGTTACAAAAACTATTTTTTTAGCATTTTTTAGTTTTTCAATAATTGAACTATACATCTTGTTTTATTTCTACTTCCAAAAGATCTCTTGCAGTTATTACAGAATTATGAATTTGTTTTGCTTCTTCAAGATGCTTAATCTCATCCTTATATCGTGCAGAAAAATGAGTTAGAATTAGATTTTTTACATTTGCATTTTTTCCTAAAGTAGCAGCTTGTTTTGCAGTAGAATGACGTGTTTCAACAGCTTTTTCTTTTAATTCATCTAAAAAGGTAGAATCAAAAACAAGATAATCACAATTCGCGAAGAATTTTTCCAATTCTTTAGTTGGCATTGTATCTCCTGAAATTCCAATTTTTTTACCTGGTCTTTTTTCTCCTAATACTTGGTCTGAGGTAATAGTTTTTCCTTCAAATTCAATTTGGTCTCCATTCTGTAATTTATTCCACATTGGGCCTTCCGGAATACCTAAGGATTTTGCTTTCTCTAGATTAAATCTCCCTGGCTTGTCCTTTTCATCAAATCTATATGAATATGCAGAAATAGAGTGACTTGCCTTGCATGCATGAATAGAATAAAATTTGGAATCTAAAACTATTCCTTCATCTATTATTGAAATCATTATAGGAAACGATAATCCAAAATTTAATACTTTGATATTGGCAGCTATGAATTCATCAATTCCTTTAGGTCCGTAAATTTCTAAAGATTCTGTTCTGTGTTGCATAGCCATTGTTTGAAGAAGACCTAAGATTCCAATACAGTGATCACCATGAAGATGTGTTACAAAAATTTTCATCTTTTTATTCCATCCTAAACCTGATTTAAAAAAAGAAATTTGAGCTGATTCTCCGGCATCAAACATAATAATTTCTCCATCCCTTTCAAGGCAAATACAAGACAAGCCTCTATTTTCAGTGGGTTGAGCAGCAGATGTACCCAAAAAAACAAGCTTCATTTTATCAAAATTGTCCTTGTCAGGGTTTTATGCCTATAGATTTCATAAGTTTTTGATGGATTCATCTTCAATTTTTTTTCAAACCCCTTTTTACACATTATTGCAATTTTTTTACGTCTGGGAAGCATCCCTACAAATTTTTTAACTAACTCTTGAGGATTTTCAGATACCTTAGATGCGGTCCCATATGGTAGATCTGTGACAATTCCATCAAATTTATCTTTCATTTTTACAAATTCACTAAAATCTGCCTTGATTATTTTGGATTTGAATCCATTTACTTTCAAATTTTCTTTTGAAATTTCATACATTTTTTTATCAAAATCTAACCCGATTGCCCTTATTCCCATAGACTCTGCCTCCATTAGGGTAGTTCCTGTTCCACAAAATGGGTCGCATAAGGTTTCTCCTTCTTTTAACCCAATCAAATTTATCATTACTCGTGCTAATCTCCAATCTAATTCATGGGGATGTTTTCTCACTTTTTTAGGCCTTTTTGCAAATTCTTCTGGCCGAGAAAAACCGAAAAAATTTTCTTGATTTGTAAAAATTAAATAAATTATAATCTCAGGGTTTTCCAAATTAACTTGAGCCCGGGAAAGTTTAGAAACCATATCTCCCATTGAGCTTTCTAATTCTGGAATATCAAAGTGCTTTGAGGACAAATTTACAATTCTACAGGCAAAAGTTTTAGCATTTTTTAAGACTTCAAAGTTTTCTTCACCTATAAACAATCCAGACATTTTACGTAAAATTTGCCCCGAAGTTTTAACAAAAGTTGCACGCCTTGCAATTTGCTCCCAATTTATTTTTGATTGAATTATTATTAAATTTGAAAATGATTTTGCCTTTGCAAATCGATCATAAGTCTTTGCAATTGCGATAACTTCATCTTTGGCTATTTCTAAATTATTTTTAGATAATATGAAAAAACTTTCAGGCATTATTTTAATGCCTTGACAATTATTTTTGAAATATCTACTACAGAGGTTTTCCCTGGTATTGTATTTGTGCTAATTATTCTAGTAACGCCCGATTTTTTAATTTTATTTTCGGCATTATTTATTAAAAGAGCATGTGTACATGCAACAAACACTTTTTTACATTTTTGTTTTTTAAGAAATTCTGTAGCTTTGATTAAACTTCCTCCAGTACTAATCATATCGTCAACCAAAATAATATCTCTATTTTTCACTTCGTCAAGACCCTCAGTTTTAATTTGAACCTTGCCTGTTTTTCGATTGCGCTGTTTTTTTAAAGCAATAAATTCTGATCCAAATTCCTTTGCAAATTCCTTTGCTCTTTCCTTTCCTCCTTGATCAGGAGAAACAACTAGAGGATTTTTTAGATTTATTTTTTTAAAATATCTTGCCAAATCAGGCATAGCCGATATATTTTTGGACTTGATTTTAAAATATTTTAATCCAATTTTACTATGAATATCTACCACAATCAACTCTGAAGCGCCTACTACCGGGAATAACTTTCCAAGAACCTTCATAGTGATGATCTCTCCGGGCAAAAATTCTCTGTCTTGCCTTGCATATCCCAAGTAGGGAGCAACTAATACAACCTCATTTGAATAATCTTTTGCCTTTGAGATTAGTGATAATGCCTTGATTAAATTTGAATCCACTGGAGGAAATATTGATTGAACAATGATTGTTTTGCTTTTTGAAGGTTTGCCCTTTAGAGTAATTTTACTTTCACCATCTGGAAATACCTTTACTTCCGAAATGATTAGATTTGCATTTAGTTTTTTAGATATTTTTGTAGCTAAAACTTTTGAAGAATTTCCTGCAATAAGATTAATCAACAAATGATCGTGAAGTATTGGGATTCTTAAGTTTTGAGAAAAAGAATTTATTCTTCTCCTCCACGACCGATATCTCCTAGACCATAACTGTCGACGACCCCATCTCTATCCTTATCTTTTTGGTTAATTTCTTCATATTCTTTCTTTTCATCACCTTGGTAAACAGTTCTAATTGGCCATGGAATTCTTATATCATATTTCTTGAATTCCTCATACATAATCATCCTAAGATTTGTTTTGGTTTTAAATTGCGCTCCATAATCTCTAACATAAACCCACATTGAAAAATCTAGGGATGAATCATTAAACTCGTTAAACCTTACAATAGGCTGATTAATGTCTACATGGAGGTCTTTATCACATCCACAACTTGGTTTATTATCATCCAAATGCGGACATCTATTTTGTCTTATAAGATGTTGCCCTTTTTCGTTTACAATTTCTTTCATTCCACGTTTTCCAATTTTAACCAGAATTGATGCAACTTGTTGGGGATTATTCAAATATGAAACTCCAACCTTTACTATAGCAGGCACTAGCTTATTTTCTTTGGTATAGTTTACAATCTGTGATGTAACGAGCTGTCTTGTTGGTATAACCGCTATAGATTCATGCAAAGCATCCCTTACATAGGTAACTCTAGGCGTAATTTTATGAACATATCCGTTATATCCTGTTTCAAGCTGCACTCTGTCTCCTTCTTGGAAAATCTTATCCTTTCTAATAACCAAATATGCAAAATAATTTTGCATTGTCTCTTGTAATGCTAGACCCAAACCAATTGAAAATCCGCCCGTAGCAGTTGCTAAAACGAATAAATCTACACCCCACCATGCTAAAACTCCTAGAATAGTAGCCACAAAAATTCCAATTGGCAAAATTTGTTTTGCAGATTTTGGAAGACCTTCTCTTTTTTTCTTCGCATAACCAGGAGGCCGTGAGCTTGGAATTATTGGCTCAAAACTGTGAATTCTCTTTTCTTCTCTCCAAATGTCAATGGGATAAATTTCCTCGGGTTTTGCCGCGGGATTTAATTTTCTTCCGGATTGGTTATTTCCGGTAATACAGTTTTTAAAATATTTTTGATATTTTATTCTCTCTGAATTTTTCCATTCTTCAAAAGGATTTTTTACTAATTTTTCATAACTACCAATAGGATTTCCCTTTGTCGTCCGAAATTGCTCCAGATATTGTAAGCCTTCTTGTGTTTTGAGATGTGTTTGAAATTCATCATTTGGGATTTCATCAGGAGGTACTCTTGGTGGTATCCATTTGTATAATCTATGGAACAAGTCTCCATCGTCATCAGAGAATCCCCTGTAATCAAACCATGCATCAAAATCTTCTTTTTCGAGAATTGATTTATCCCTTTTTGTAAGGGCTATGGGAATAAGATGAGAAATGGTATACCCTATTACCAAAATATTGAAAGAGTTGAGAATTTTTGCAAAGGTTGCCTCGGGTGATAAATCACCAACAACTTTTTCTTGATCAAAAAGGGAGGTTGTTTGTATATATGCATTGGTTGAAGAAATGAGAGCAATGGCAAAGAAGGGTAAAACTGCTTGCCGAATAAATCTAGATAAATGTGGTCTAGTGAAGTATATTTTCTGAGACTTAACCCAGTCGGAAAATTTGCTATAAGCTGCAACTATCGCAATTATTCCTACAATCATTACGATAAAGGCAAATTGCAAGGATTCAGATGATGCTAATAGTTGGGATACAGTCTCAAGTTCCCCGATCGAAATTTGTGAAATTTCCTCCTCAGCCATAATTTTTACTCTAAACTAACTGAGTTTTCTTGAATACAAAGGTTAGGCAACTTTATCAATTCTTGTTGAAATTATAATCAAAAATTTAAAACTTTGATTACTTTTTGTGCCTAAAAACCCCCTAACCTTTAACAAGGGTATTTAGCTATTAAACTAAATGACTTATCAGGAGACAGTTTGGGATGAATCCCCATCACTAAAATCATACACTTTGGCAAATTTTCGGGATATTCCACAAATACAGAATCTTTCTGAAGAAAAACAATTTGAAATGGAGGTTGTAGGAAATGTTTTACCATTTAAGGCAAATAACTATGTAGTTGAACAATTAATTGATTGGAACAAAATTCCAACTGATCCCATGTATGTTTTAACATTTCCCCAAAAAGGAATGCTTCGGCCAAAACACTTTGATAAAATGTCAAATACTTTAAAAAATAGTTCTGATAAAAAAGAAATTGCTGAAGTCGCAAATGAAATTCGTTTACAACTAAATCCACATCCAGCAGGACAAATGGAACTAAATGTTCCTACACTCAAAGATGGTACAAAGTTGTATGGAATGCAACATAAATACAAAGAAACATGTTTATTTTTTCCAAGTCAAAGTCAAACTTGCCATGCATATTGTAGTTTTTGTTTTAGATGGCCACAATTTGTTGGAATGGATGAAATGAAATTTGCAATGAAGGAGGGTGAGCAACTTGTCCAATATCTAATTGAACACCCAGAAATTTCTGATGTGTTATTCACAGGTGGAGATCCAATGATTATGAAAGCCAAGATGTTTTCAAAATATGTTGATACATTAATTGATGCAAAACTTCCAAATTTAAAGACAATTAGAGTTGGAACTAAATCTCTATCCTATTGGCCATACAAATTCTTAACAGATAATGATTCTGAAGAAATGTTAGAAGTATTTAGAAGGGTAACCGAAAATGGACTTCATCTTGGCTTTATGGGCCACTTTAACCATCTAACTGAACTGTCAACAGATTCCGTAAAAAAAGCAATTCAAAAAGTTAGAGACACAGGAGCTCAAATTAGAACACAATCTCCTCTTTTAGCTCACATTAACGATGATGCTGATATGTGGGCCAAAATGTGGTCAAAGCAAGTTCAATTGGGTTGTATACCTTACTATATGTTTGTAGTAAGAGATACAGGAGCACAACATTACTTTGGAATTTCATTAGGTAGGGCTCAGGAAATTTTCCGAGATGCTTACAAAAAAGTCACCGGACTTGCACGAACTGTCAGAGGTCCAAGCATGTCTGCAACTCCTGGGAAAGTTCAAGTTTTAGGTGTTGTTACAATTAATAATGAAAAATTCTTTGTTCTACGATTCTTACAAGGGAGAAATCCTGAATGGGTTCAAAGGCCATTTTTAGCGAAATATGATGAAAATGCAGTTTGGTTAGATGACCTAAAACCTGCCTTTGAAGAAAAATTTTTCTTTGAAGATGAAATGGAAAAATTGAAAAAACCAAAAATTTTCGAAGATTACCCAGAATCTTAAGTTTTACCTAACTATATTGACAAAACAATCTTACAAACTAACATTAGTAAATTGAGTTCTAAAAAACATAGTTGAACGTAGATCAAGTGTTACAAAAAATCAAGGAAGAAGATATTACATTTCTAAATTTCTGGTTTGTTGATATTTTCGGGGAATTACATCGACTTGGAATGCCAAGTTATGCTATTGACAAACAAAGTTTTGAACATGGATTAGAAAAATTAGACGCCAGCTCAATAGTTGGATTTAAATCCGTAAATAACTCTGATATGATTCTAAAACCAGATCCTAAATCCTTTAGAATTTTACCTAGTGATTATGATCAAGGAAATCGAAAAAATGCAATTTTATTTTGCGACTTGTATGAAGGAAATACATTAGAAGAAACCAGGTATAACCGAGATTCAAGGGGAATTGCCTTTAAAGCATCAGAACAAATAAAGAATTTTGGTGTTACTCATACTTTCTGGGGTCCTGAAATTGAATTTTTTGTGTTCGATACAATAAGTGTCTATCCTTCACCATACGCTGCCACACATTCGGGCGGAGGATCAGGATATTCGATAGAATCAAAGGAATCGCCCTGGGCAAAAGGAAACGTCAGTACTGCAATAGATTTCAAAGAGGGATATTATCCATCTCAACCAAAAGATACGCTGGAAACTTTTAGGAAAGACATATGTGATGATCTTTACAAAAATTTTGGAATAAAAGTAGAAGCTGAACATCACGAAGTTGCAACCTCAGGTCAATGTGAGATTAATCTAGTATATGATGAAATGATAGCAATGGCTGATAACGTCGTTGCCGTAAAAAATATTGTTAAGGTTAAAGCAAAGCGTAAAAATAAAGTTGCCACCTTTATGCCAAAACCAATTTTCGGAGATAATGCATCTGCAATGCATACTCATCAAAGCTTATGGAATGATAAAATCAACATAATGTTTGATCCAGATGATGAGGTTGCACAAATGAGTCAAATCGGCAGATATTACATTGGTGGAATTTTAGAACATGCTTCTGCGCTTTGTGCAATTACAAATCCAACAACTAATTCATACAAACGATTGGTTCCAGGATTTGAAGCACCCGTAAACGTTTGTTGGGGAATGGGAAACCGATCAGCAGCTATACGAGTTCCAATGTATTACAGAAATCAGGAAAAAAGTAAAAGAATAGAATATCGTGTACCTGATCCTACAGCCAACATCTATCTTCTTGAAGCTGCTTTATTGTTGGCTGGTTTGGATGGAATAAAAAATAAAATTGATCCGGGAGATCCGATAGAAGAAAATGTTTACAAATTAAGTCCAGAAAAGAAAAGAGAATACAAAATTGGATCCCTTCCAGTTTCATTAAAAGATGCACTTGATTCTTTAAACAGTGATCAAAACTTCTTGGAAGAAGTTTTCACAAAAGATTTCCTTGAAAAATACACAGATTTAAAATACAAAGAATATACAGCATTTGCTCAAACCCCTACTGCATGGGAAGTATCAATGTATGCTGACGCATAAAAATCAAAAAAATACAATTCTAATGTCAAATTTCATTTAAAGAGAATTGCTAGAACATTTTTAAATTAAGGTTTAATTTTTTATTTATTGGATTTTAAACTGTTAGCCTTGATACCTCTCCTTACTACTGGGTTTTTTGGTACTGCTTTTGCGCATACCGTTGATTCTGTAGGTGATTATCGCTTAGAAATAGGTTGGATGAATGAGCCTGTGGTATCCGGTGAAACAAATGGAATTGAACTTTATGTTAGTCCGCTTGAACCCGGTTTATCTTTAGAAGAGCAAGAATTCAAAAATGGCGTATCTGGACTTGAAAAGTTTCTGAAAATTCAATTGATCCTTGAGGAAAATAAAATTATGCTACCATTTTCGCCAGATCATAATATCCCAGGAAAGTATTATGCGTTTGTAAATCCAACAGTAGCAGGATATTATCAGGCAAATATTCTAGGAAATATTGAAGATACTCAAATTAGTTTGTCTATGCATCCACCGAAGGTAGATGAAAGAGGATACATTGAATTTCCTGAATCATCTGATTTAACATTGAATCAATTAATAGATGGACATACCACACTTGTTGGGGAAGTACACGATCTAAATGAATCTGTTTCTCAACTAGAAACATCAAACCAACAAATGAATATTGGATATATTGGAATAGGATTAGGAATAATTGCAGTTGTTATTGCATCAATCTCTCTCAGCCAAAAAAGAAAATTAAATTCATCATAAAACTGATTTCCGTTTTTTAGTTAGAATAAAGACTATTATTCCTGCACCTATTATTCCAACTCCTACAAGTACTACCTCAATTTCAAATTGAAATGCCATATATATTGAAATTCCAACTCCAAACAAAGGAAGAATTGGAAATTTTCCAATATTGATAGGTACTTTAAATTTTCGTTCAATATCGGGTTCTGTATAACGTAAAACAATAACTGCTAAATTTACTGCTGCAAAAGTAATTACAATTGCAAAAACTGCAATATTTGCAATAATTACAATGTCCCCAATAAACGTAAAAGCTATTGAAGTTATCATGATTACAAGAACTGCTATCCACGGTGTTTTTGTTTTGAAATGAATTTTTTTGAGTATCACTGGAAATACTTTTTCTCTAGCCATCCCATAAAAAATTCTAGAACCAGCAACAAGCGTAATTAATACAGTATTAGTAATAGCAAAAAGTGCAATGGATGAAAGTAAAATATGTGCTCCCGAACCTAATCCTCTCTCGGCAACAAAAGCCATTGGGGCGGCAGATGTAGAAAGTTCCTCCCAACTCACAACGCGGACTACTGCCAAAGAAACTAGGACATATATTATTCCCGATATTACAACTGAAAGGATTATTGCTCTAGGAAGTGTTTTTTTCGGTTTTTTTACTTCTTCTGCTACATTTGCCATATCCTCAAAGCCAATAAATGCAAAAAATATCAAAACAAACGCAATTGCTATTCCGGTGAAACCTGTTGGGCTTTCGGTATAATTGACTGGTTCGGGATTAGAAATGGTAAATCCAATTATGATAATTAGTATTAATCCAGCTGCTTCAATTACTGTAAAAATAGTATTTGTCCAAGCAGATTCTCTAATCCCCACAAAATTTACAATCGAGAGAATAACTAACAAACCAATCGCAGAAATAATTATTGGAATATCCACAAATTCAGCAAAATATCCGCCAAATCCTAAAGCCACTGTAGCTGCAGTAATTATCGATGTAATAGCTGTCAACCAACCAATGACAAAAGCAAAAAAATTATTTTTGAATGCGTTTTTAATGAAAACATATTCAGCTGCTGCTTTTGGGAAGACAGATGTTAATTCTGCATAACTAAACCCTGCAAACAATGCTACAACTGATCCCAAGGCAAATGCAATCCAAACAGAATCTCCGGCAAACCCAACAGCTTCTCCAATCAATACATAAATTCCAGCACCAAGAATTAATCCAACACCATACATTGTTAGTTGGAAAAGGCCCATTCGTCTTTTTAGCTCAGACACAACTACTCCCCAATAATTTGTAGTATTAGATCTCTATTTCTTCCCCGCGTATCCAATTCAATAAAAACAATTTGTTGCCATCTACCTAAACATAATTTCCCATTCATAAATGGAATAGTTAAAGAAGGCCCTACTAATGAAGCCTTTACATGGGAATGCCCATTACCATCATGCCACATCTGCTCATGTCCGTAGTCAAGATCCCTCGGGATAATTCTATCAAGCATTTCAGGAAAATCTTTGATTAATCCAGGCTCATATTCGATGGTAATTATGGAGCCAGTAGAGCCTGAAACAAATACTGTAACAATTCCTTTCAAAATACCAGATTTTTTAATAAAATCCGTAGTTTCCTGAGTCAGATCAATCATTTGATTTTCAGCATTGGAATGAATTTTTAGGGATTTGGTTGAAACTGCCATCCTTTACCAAAATCAGGTCAAAGAATTTAACATACATCTAAATTATCAAAAATGATTTACTCAACGTGGTTTTTCAGTTAGTTGTTGTTTTATTTATTCCTGTAATATTGGGAATAGTTGTTGTTCAACCTTTTGATACCCCCAAAGAAACTCCAGAAAGTTTGAAGATACCAGATAAACCAATTTCTAGTACACCAGAAAAAGAGTTTTTTTATTTTTTCCTAATGATAATATGGTTATTTTTCTTAATTAGAATACTCCTTCAAATTAAACAACGTACATTTAAACTTCAAAGAAAATTTTAAAAAATCTTAAAAATTAGGTTTTTTAATACATTACCTTATACTTCTTTTTTAGGTGCTCATGTGGAACCACATCTGAAAATGCTCTTACAATATCTGTTTTACTTACCATTCCAATTAATTTTTGATTTGAATCTAAAACAGGAATTCCACTAATTTTATGTTTTATCATTAAACTTGCTGCGTTTGCCAAATCATCACTTTCTTTACAAGTTACAAGATTTTTTTCCACTAAATCATCAATAATTACTTTTTTATTTAATGGAAGTAAATAATCTCGAGAACGAGTATTGCCTTTTGTAAAATAATCACTATGGGTTAATAATGTATTTGTTGTAATTAGACCAATAGCTGATCCATCTCCATCAGTTGCTATCAATTTTGAAACATCGTTCTGATTCATTAACCTCAATGCAAATTTTAAGGAATCTGACTTTCTACATGTAACTACTTTTGAACTCATAAAATCTTTTACGAGATACTTTCCACCAAAAATATTCGCATATGATTTTACAACATCTGTTCGTGAAATTATTCCGGATAAATTACCATTTTTATCTACAAGTATTACGGAACCAATTTTTAAATTCTCCATTTTAGATGCGCATTGATAAAAATCATCTTCAAATTCATCGGTAATGATAACAATTTTTTTTTGCATAAAATGTTTTACTGGTATTTCATCTATGGCTCTAGTGGTTTTATCCTCTTCAAGAAATTTATTGATATCACGTTCTGTAATTATCCCTAAAGGTTTGGTTCCTTCTGTAATCACTAATCTTTTTACAAAATTAGCCTGCATTTTTTGCAATGCCTCAAAAATGGATGAATTTGGACTTAAAGAAATTACCCGAGTTGAATAAGGTTTATTCATAAATTTATAATCAATTTTTTGATTTAAAATGGATCATTGATTCTCAAATCTGATTTCATTAGGAAAAGAAAAAGAATTTTTTAGGAAATATTAGGCACAACTTCAATCTCTACCTCGCTGCCATTAAACGATGTTGCAATGGCTTTAATTTTACTCTTGTAGAGGAAGTATTTTTTTCCATCATCACTGATGGAGCCGGAAATTCCTAAAAGTTTGTTATCATGGAGAGTCTGTAACCTTCTATACACCGTACTTATGGGAATCTTGGTTTCAACACTAATCTCCATTGCAGACTTTGGTTTTTCCATAGAAATCTCTAAGATGGCCCTACAATACTTATCAGACATTACCTCAAGTATGGCATCTTTTTTCAAGTCATCTTCAATTTTTCTTGCTGAAATTAACGCTTGCATAGTACAACTAGGTTAAATTTTAATTTAATACATCAGTATACAAAGCCATTCACTGCACTAGAAAAATTATTTCAAGATAAGGATTTCTTATATGAGCTTTAAATGGGACAATAAAATGAGTATTTTTAATGTTATTTAGAAATATACTAGTGCCTTTTGATCTGTCTAGTCCATCCCATCATGCCTTTAAAGTAGCATTAGATATAGCAAAAAAATATGAATCAAAAATTACCCTAATAACATGTATTGAAAGGGATACCTGGCGTCATTATTTTTATGATTCAAGAGCCGATAACAAACTGTTGAAACAACAAAAAAAGGTCGCAGAAAAATACATGGAAAAGCTGAAAACTGCAGCCGACAAGGCTGGGGTAGATATTAAACTACAAATTTTAAAATCAACCTCTGTAGTTAAGGATATTACCACATTTGCAAAATCGAAAAAGATAGATCTAATTGTTATAAGTTCTCATGGTAGAACAGGTCTTGATAAGGTAATGCTTGGTAGTGTTGCAAACGGTGTTGTTCAAAGAGTTAGATGTCCAATTCTTTTAATAAAATAAATGAGATGAGATTTACCTGATCTCAATTATTGGAAGTGGTTTAGTTGGCTCATCAATTGCCTTTCTTTGTGCCTTAAATTCCTTGGATGATGTAATTTTACTTAATCGTACCAAAAGTAAGGCAGTTGGTGTAGCACTGGATATTTCAAATGCAATTCCTAAAAACTCAGATATAACTATTCAAGGTACTGATGATTATTCAAAAATTACAAATTCAGAAATAGTTGTAATCACCGCCAGTATTGGTATTTATTTTAAAAATAGGAACGAAACGATTGAATCTCAAGCACGAATGATAAAAGAGATTGGAAAAAAAATAAAGAAATATTGTCCTGAATCAATAATTTTAATAATTTCTAATCCAGTAGATGTTCTTACTTATTTTTTCTTAAAAGAAACAAATTTTTCTAGAAACAATGTAATAGGAATTGCCTCAAGTTTGGACTCCAGTAGATTTAGGTATTATCTCTCAAAAGAACTAGGAGTTAAGCAATCTCAAATATCTAATGCCTTTGTTTTTGGCGAACATGGAGATTCCATGGTTCCGATATTCTCAAAGGCTAAAATCGATGGGAAAAAGATTCTCGAAATAATTAATCCCACACAAAAAGAGAATATTACTAGGAACATTAGGGATTATTGGAGGATCTTAAGAAAATTGAAAAGCCGTTCACAATTCGGAATTGCAAAAAATACCTATGATATTATTGAATCAATAATAAAAAATAAGACTATTTCTGTCCCTGCATCGGTTTTACTTGAGGGAGAATTTGGTGAAAAAGACGTCTGCATTGGGGTTCCCATAAAGATAACTTCCAAACAAAAAATTGAAATTCAATTTATGGATTTCAACAAATCTGAAAAGGAATTATTCAAAAAATCTGCTCAAACGGTTCGAAATAATATAAAATCTGTATAACATTATTGAACTAGGAAATTCAATCCGTATCCTATCAAATAAGCCACCATTGCAGCCGTTCCTCCAATAATTAAAGTGTAAAATCCAGATTTAATTTTGGATTTTTTAACAATCTTTCCCTTGATGGTCCCAACTAAAAAAAATGCAGATAAAACGAATACTGTGGAATAAACAAAAGCATCTGAATTGGGATCAATCCCCATAGCAATGAAAATCATAAATGGTAATAGAGGAATTAATCCAATCAGGTTAAACCCTACAAATGTACTTATTGAACTATCGATAGGATTTTTCTCATCTTCAATTAATCCTAATTCTTCTTTCATCATCGTATCAATCCAAACTTTTCTTCTAGAGGTAATTATCCGTACTACCTCTTCAAGTAACTCATCTTTGAAACCTTTTTTTCGGTAAATTTCTCTAATTTCTTCGGTTTCCTGCTCTTCTAAATTCTCAATTTCCCATTCTTCTTGCTTTCTTTTCATTTCTATGTACTCGTTCCTAGCTCTTGAAGCCTGATAATTAGCGGCTGCCATTGAGAAACCGTCTGCAAACAAGTTTGCAAAACCTAGAATCAAAATTATTCCTGGAGATAACGATGCTCCTACTACACCTGCAACAATTGCAAACGTAGTAACGGCTCCATCAATAGAGCCATAAATAAAGTCATCAAAATGCCATTTCATAATTAATAATTACAATTTTTTCTCGATAAATATTTTCTCAAATTTATTAATTAGCAATGGCTTTTGTGATATCTGTTTTGCTGATAATTCCTGCAATTGACCCATTTCCATCTAATACAACCAATCCACTTACATTATTTTCTAAAATTAACTTACATGCCTCTGATAATTTTTCATTGAATTTTATTGAAACAATTCCCTTTGTCATCACTTCTCTAGCTAAGGAAATATCACCAAATCCTTTTTCAGAAAGAAAACCTTTTCTAATTTGGTCTGAAATCGTAAACCCTGAATCATCTTCCTCACTACCCAACTCAATAGATATTCTAAATAGATCTCTAAATGAAATTATTCCAATTGGTTCCTCATTCTGATTTTTTACAATTATTCTTGATACTTTATTTTCAAGCATTTTCCTAATTACCTTGAATAACGGTGCAGCAGAATGAGTATACACATAGTCATGTGTCATATAATCGACTACTTTTTTATCTGAGGAATTTTCTAGATAGTGTTTCACAAGATCTGTTTTAGTGATTATTCCCTTGATATTTTCTTTTGAGCCTATAGTAAGAGAACTAGTTTCTTTTTCAAGCATAATTTTTGCCGATTCTTTTGGGGTTAAACCCTCTTCAATAAATAAAATTGGTTTCACTATCTTACTAATTGGAATATCATCTAGACCCTGTTTCGAATTCTCGGAAAAAAGGAATAATCCAACATCTTTTTCAGTGATAATTCCTATTGGTTTTCCATCTTCTACAACAATTAATCTACTTAATTTAGTTTCTAACAATTTTTTGATGATATCAGAAATAGTAGAATGTTTAAGAATTGTAATCGGCTTGTTACTAATTTCAACAATTGACATCAAATAAACGAAAATGAGTTTCTATAAAAAGATCAGTTATAATTTTCATTACTGAATGTAATTTCAAATTTTGAGCCTTGAAAATTCAATATTGGAAATCATCATCGTTTTTATATTTGAAGAAAAATCATGGTAAATATGGCAAAATTCACAAAAATCCTTGTCCCACTTGATGGATCTAAAAATGCAACAAGGGGTTTAGATCGAGCTATTGAAATTGCTGGAGAATCGAAGGCCGAAATTACTGGATTTTATGTATTTCATTTACCGATATTAGCAGGTATAAAATATACCCAAAAAATGAAAGATGAGGCTCAGGAAAAAGCGGTAAAGGCAATTGGTCCAGCGATGAAACGTGCGCAAAAGGCAGGAGCTTCATTCAAGTACAAAACTGGAGGTGGCCATACAGGCTCTGAAATTGTAAAATATGCAGAAAAGGGAAAATATGACATGATCGTAATTGGCGCAAGAGGAATTGGAGGAGCTAGAGAAGGATTCTTTGGCAGCACCTCTAATTATGTTATGCATAAAACAAAGATACCGGTTTTAGTGGTAAAGTAATACATGTGGAGTATCCTACAATTTTTCTAATTGATATATTTCTAATTATTTTTATTAATCCCAAAAACAAAAAATTATCTGTCAAGCATCCTTCATATTTTGTATATGAAAAAAATAGAGGTATAGTTATGATTAGATTAATAAAAACTGGGAGTATACATGGTAGAAAGTAACTACGACATATTAGGAATTACAGAGGATTCCACCGAAAAAGAAATTCGGGATGGGTTCAGACGGTTGGCTCTTCAATTTCATTCGGACAGGGGAGGTGATAATGAACAATTCATAAAGATCAAACAAGCCTATGAAGATCTAAAAATAGGAAAAAAATACCCTGAAACAGATATCGAAAAATTAAGAAAATCTAGAGTATATTCAAGTGATTCTGAAGGAGACATTCGTAGAAAAAATCAAATTTTAGGTCAAGAATTATCCAAAGAAATGCAGACTGCTCAAGAATGGGCAGCTGCATTAAACAGAACCAATACAACAGGTTCAAGATTATTTGGATCAAAAACCCTAGGAGAAATAGAACTGGAACGAAAAGCCAATGGAGCTCTATCGATCAAAGGAAACTTTATGGCCGGAGAGCTTTCTTATGATGGCTCTATTATTATGCAAGGAAGTGTTACCAGCCCCTCCTGGACAGAAGAATTTAGGACCCAAATTCATCTAACCAAGGGTGATTTCAAATTTGTTGATCCTATTGAAAATAAGTACAAAATTGAAAATGGTGCAATAATAATAGTAGATAATGGAAATGCGGTGGTAGGAAATGTTTTTGGAAGAAAATACAAGGTTCAAGATCCAGACGGTAGAGTTGGAATATATCTTTCCCAAGAACACAGGACTCAAATCTTTGCTCCTAAGGGAAAAATCATCTTAGAGAATGCTGTTAATACCGTCTCCCTTGAAGCTGATACAATAATTGCACTAAATCTTGAGGATGATATCACAATAAGTGGTAGAGAGATTCTACTTTATGGAAGCAAAGTGACCTATGATGTAATAATTAATTTAAAAAAAGATGGAATAATCAGATTTTTTGAGAATTTTTCTGTTCAGGGAATCAGTAATGATGCAAAAATCCGACTAGAAAATGGAAAGGAAATTCGGTTTTTTGACATTAAAACTAAGAAAATACGAGATTTAGCGGATGAATTCGTGCCAGATCAAATTAATTTTGATAAAGATGACACTTTGATGGGTAAAGGATTTACAATTACATATCAAATGCTAGAAAATTTGGAAAAGAAACCTAGTAAATCCAAATGGAGAATTGGTTTCTAATATTAAACTTGATTATTTCCAAGCCTGCCTTAAAACCAAATGAAAAAATAATCAAAGAATTGATATTCATATGAAATAAAAAGAGTATTAGATTGGCTATATCCTTTGCATTAGACAAAAAATTAATTTTTTTAGTAATGAGTGTCTCAA
Source organism: Nitrosopumilaceae archaeon (assembly GCA_024644385.1). GTDB lineage: Archaea > Thermoproteota > Nitrososphaeria > Nitrososphaerales > Nitrosopumilaceae > Nitrosomaritimum. The sequence continues at coordinate 35,840 of JAHELB010000001.1, forward strand.
TTATTGCCTTAACCATCACTGCTTTTCTTAGTTTTAATTATGCCGAACAAATTCTTAAGGAACGAGCCGGCGAACAACTATTTGGTGAATCCAATATCAGAGGTGATACCCTCCGAATATTATTTGAATCAAGAATTGAACAAAATCAGATATTATCCACAGATCCTATGATTAAAATTCTAGTTAACGAATTAAATCAATCTTCTGAAGAATCACTTCAAAATTCCTTAGTTGAAAAACGTCGAGATTTCTTAACACAAATTCAAGCTTTTCAAACACTTATCGGATTTTCTATAGGATTTGAAGATGTAAAAATAATTGGAAAAAACGGGGACATTTTCTTTTCACTTGGTAGAACAGAGAAAGAAAATTTTGTAGATGATCCTTTATTTCAAAAAGGATTAAAATCTTCCTTTGTAGACTTTGAACCGTTTCAAAATAGCAAAAAAATGATCGTAGTATCACCAATCTTTGCAGCAGATAGTAAAATGGGAGATGAAGCCATTGGTGTATTAATATCTAGGATGAGAACTTCAGCAATAGATAATATTTTACTAAATAAAAGTGGACTTGGTGATTCTGGTGAAATCTATATTGTCAATAGAGATTTTTTGATGTTATCTGAATCTAGATTTATTGAAAATACAATTTTTAAACAAAAAGTTATCACTCCAGGAGTTGAAAAATGTTTTACCGATGGAATAGACTACCAAGGATTTTATTTAGACTATAGAGGGGTCCCAATTTATGGGTCGTCTTATTGTGCCCGAGATTTAGGATTTGTATTGTTAGCAGAAATTGATGAAGCTGAAACCATCCAACCTATCCTAATTCTACAAGAAAGAATATTTCAAACAGGACTAGTAATCACTACTGCAATGGCAATCATTGCATTTGTTATATCAAGAACACTCTCAAAACCATTAATTAAATTGAAAAATGCAGCAAATACCATTGCAGGAGGAAATTTTGAGGTAAGAACCAAGATTAAAACAAGAGACGAGATAGGTGAGCTTTCAAATGCCTTTGATTCTATGGCTCAAAAACTCCAAGATTCATTATTAGAAATTAAGGAAAAAGAAGATGTAATTAAACAACAAGAGGATATTCTTTTACAGTTTTCAGATTACAGTGAAAAATATTGTGTTTGTATGATAGATATCATAAACTCTACAAAAATTACTGCCAACCTTTCAGATTCACAAACAAGTGAATTCTATAGGATTTTCCTTAATTCTTTAGCAATTATAGTGCGAAATTTCGGGGGAATTGTTATAAAAAATATTGGTGATGCTTTATTATTTTACTTTCCTGTGTTACATTCAGAAACAGAAGTTACTATGAAAAAATGCCTTAATTGTTGTCTAACTCTAGGAGAATCACATGACGAGTTGGAAAAAAAATTGCTAAATGAAAACCTACCAAGTGTGGATTATAGGGTGAGTGCTACTTTTGGAATGGTAAGAATAGCTAAAACTTCGACATCATCTGTTAATGATATTTTTGGAACAACCGTTAATAGATGTGCAAAAATAAACAGAACGGCTCCTGCCAATGGATTAATTATTGGAGAAGACTTTTATGAAAATGCCAAAAATCTTGAAGGTTTTGAGTTTAAAAAAGTAGAAAGTGATATAGTTTCACCTGAACATGGCTATGTCGGATACATAGTTTATAGAAAAAAAGAAACAGAATAAATGAAAAATGAATATTTATGATGATTAAATTATTTCAGACGATTTTTGTTTTGTAGAAATATCATAGGATTCTTCTACATTTGTTACAAAAATCTTACCATCCCCTTTTTCTCCAGTATGAGCAGTCTCCATGATAACTGATACAATAGAATTCAACTGTGAATCATTTACTACGGTAATAATTACATCAGTTGAATTAAATTCAATTTGCTTTCCCCCAATTTCTGGTCTTTCACCGGCACCTTGTCCCAAAGATTCGATCAAAGTAACCCCACCTACACCCTTACTTCTGATGGCCGTTACTACTTTTCGCGAAATCTCGCTTTGGACAACAGCTTCGATTCGTTTCATAACGTTTTTGAGAAAAATTGCTTTTTAAAAATATCTAAAAGATCTGATTATCATAATTGAAAATCACCCAAGGAAATCTCCCTATCTTTAAATAAATTTAGATTGAACAAAAAACTATTCTGTATTGGACATTAGCTATACTTGTAATGGGTTTTACTCCACTAGTTTCAACAGCTTTTGCTCAAGATTACATTGTAGATATTCCATATGGAGCATTCAATCCTGAATTAAACACACCTGCAGAGGTATGGTATGAGCCACCTGTCATCTTCATTACGGTAGGTGATTCAATTACTTGGTATAACGATGACAGGGAAGGTCATACAGTTACCAGTGGAGAGGGATCAGGAAGATTTGGTTGGATGGATGATAATTTCGGAAAACCTGACGGAATTTTTGATAGTGGGAGATTCATGCCAGGAGAATCATGGACAATTAATTTTGAAGAGGTTGGAAAATTTTCATATTTCTGTACAATCCATCCATGGATGGAAGGAGTAGTTATTGTTGAAAAAAAAATCCCTGATTATCCTCATGACGCAACCGGACAAAAATTAGAGTTTCCTCTCTTACAATATACTCCTGATAGGCAAATAGAGGTCAACCTGTCATGGGATCCATCAGTAATTAAAACTCATGAAAAAATCCAATTTGTTTATCAATTTTATGATCCCACCACAAATTCAAATTTGGCAAAAATGAAATATGAGTTTATTATTTTTCAAAATGGAAAGGAAATTTTCCATGATGAGGGTTTAAATCAAATCGGAGGAGATTATCGAAATTATGTTTTTGATGATTCTGGTTCAATAATTGTTAGGATTCAAGGAATTGAGGCATCGTCTGTGTTAGCTGAGGGGGGTGTTACGGTAACTGGAAAAGTTGAGGACAAAGTTCAAAGATCAGTTGATTTTACTGGTGTAGTTTATGACAATCCAGAAAAGAAATCTCATGAGGCATATCATGTACAACCTGCACAAAGGTTAGAACTCTATTATGAAATGTTTATTGCAATTATTTTGATACCTGCAGCTATGTTTATTGGATTAGTAATTTGGATGAAGAGGACACCTAAAATTCCAGCGGGTAAATCAAGCGCTATTTAATTTTAAAAATATAAAAAGAAATTAAAATTGATTGAATTCGACTAGTCTACTAGTTCGGTCCAACCTTTTACGAAGACTGAATCTTTATGGAGTGGAACTGGTTGTCCAACTGTAAAGTCCATTGGTCTCATCCAAAAGATTGCTTTTGTTGGGCATACACCAATGCATGCACCATCTGAAATACATCTTTCTGGGTAAAAGACAAATGCTTTACCTCTCTTCCAGCCTTCAACTGGTTTTACTCTAAGGACATCTGGACCAAGAGTTGTACAGATTTCTACACATAATGCACAACCTATACACATTTGTTCGCTGATGTCGGGAATAATTCCTACTGGCATTACAAAACTTTTTCATCGGTTGGTCTTTATATAATTTACCAGGAAAATCTGGATTATAACACCGTTTGAGGTTTTATAACGGCGTTTGATATTCTGATCGGTTTTATCTTCACTTTTTAATTTCATATTTGAGATGAGTCTCTTGCCTATTGTGCAAGTGCTTTAAAACCAAATGGGTTTCAGACATACTAAGATAATACATCCCAGATTTTTTTGATTCTATCAAATGTCTTCCCCCTGGAGAAACGATCCACTCTTCATTATCATTTTTTAATGCAATAGCAGTGACTATTATCACTGATTTTGTTTGTCTGGCAACAGAGGATAATAACATAATAGTTGCATTGATGAATCTTGCAGATTCTAACTCATCAAACATGTTGTAAACCCCATTTAAAGAATCCAAAATTACAAGCGACCGTTCCTTTGAGATTTTTTTAATAATATCTTTGAGGTCTTTTTCAAAATTGATCCTACTTGAGCGAAAAATTTTTAGCTTTTCATTTTTTTTAATCATTCCGGAAATCAAAAAACCACTATACAATAAGTCAAAATCTAAAAAAATTATTGAGCACGTATTTGAATTAACCAATCTGTTTAAAAACTCAGTTTTTAGAAAAGGTTGGGAACATAAAATAATATTGGGATTTTTTTCAGAAAATTCTTTTTTAATTTGTGAAAAATCATTATCCAAAACCTGCTTAGGATTTTTATCCAACACCAATTTAGAAATTTCCAGATATAATAATGAATTTAGACTCTAAAGACGTATCTGAGGACTTTCCATGTGGAAAAATCTACCTAAACAATGCGTCAGTTTCTTTGGTGCCTACATCAAGCATTGAGGCTATGAATGAATTTCTAAAATCTTATAATTCGATAGGTCCAGACTCCATTGATTCTGAACCATTTGTTAGTGAAATATTAAAGAAAACTAGGAAAGTTATAGCAAAGATCATAAACTGTCAACCTGATGAAATTATTTTAACTCAAAGTACAACTGATGGTGTAAATATTGTCGCAAATGGGCTTTCGTTTGATTCAAATTCTAATATCATAATACGTGGTATGTCTCATGAACATCACGCAAATTTTTATCCTTGGATTCGACTGAAAAATAAAGTAGAAATTAAAAATCTAACAATTGATAAAAATGGATTTTTTAATTTTGATGAATTAAATAAATTTCTAGATAACAACACAAAATTAGTTGCTCTCAGTCATGCCTTGTATAACACTGGTTCAATTTTACCCATAGAAAAAGTAGGAAAAATCCTGGAAAATAAAATCCCATTTTTCGTTGACGGAGCTCAAACTGTAGGCTGTTTAGGTAATCTTGATGTAAAAGATCTAAAATGTAATTTTATGGCTTTTAATGGATCAAAATGGCTTTGTGGGCCAATGGGGACAGGAATATTTTATTGCGATCGAAGTTCAAGTAATTTACTTGAACCAATATCTATAGGTGGTGAATCTGCAATGTTATACGAAGGGTCAAATTTATCTTTTAAAGAGTTACCTGAAAAATTTCAAACAGGATTCCGAAACTATGTTGGAATGGTTGGTTTAGAATCATCTGCAAACTATCTTTACAGGTATGGAATGGAAAATATCCGGAGAAAAAACCTACATCTCTCAAATATGCTCAGAGAAGAATTATCAAAAAATGAAAAAATAATCTTTTACGGTCCCACAACATCCCATGATCGTACAAGCATTATTTCTTTTACAATAGATGGATGCCAGCCAGATATTGTGATAAAAAAATTAGAAAAACAAGGAATTATTTTGGCTGTTAGAGAAATTTATGACAAAAAGATAATTCGAGTTTCTCCTCATTTTTTTAATACTGAATCAGAAATTCTTCGAGTTATAGATGCAATAAAGAAATTATAGATTTTCTTGTTCTTCTATGACCATCATTGTTAGGGTCGATTGTACTTTACTTATCTTCCTAATCTTATTTGTGATAATTGAGCGTAGATTTTCAGCATTGTCGGAAGTTAATTTCAGTACAATGTCATAAACCCCATAAACTCCTTGTATCTCAAATTGGATATTTTCATCTTTGAGTATTGGTTTTATTTCTTCGATTATAGAATTATCTGAACCAAGATCAGAATTCAAGAGAACGTAGGCAGTAGGCATGTTGCAGATTTTCATGAACAGTATTTAACCTTTAATAAAAATAAAAGACTGATTAACTATTCCAAACATCTCGTGATATGAATTATCTAGATCTTACATTAACGATTTCTGAAAAAATTCCCAACTTTCCAGGTTCACCCACCCCTCACTTTATTCCTTGGTCTACAATTAAAGATAATTCTTACAATCTTGAATTACTTTTTTTAAGCACTCATACTGGAACCCATCTAGATGCACCTTACCATTTTGTAAAAAAAGGAGAAAAAATTCATCAAATACCAGTAACCAGGTTTATTGGAAATGCTCTATTAATTAAAATAAAAAAGAAAAAAAATCAAGAAATTACAAAAAAGGACCTTCTTGAATTTGAACAAAAAAATGGAAAAATCACAACTTCTTCTTCAATTATTTTTTTCACGGGTTGGCAAAAAAATTTAACTAAGGAATTATATTTTGAGAATAATCCCGGTCTATCAAAATCAGCAGCTGATTATCTAGTATCAAAAAAAATCAACTTGGTTGGAACAGATTCCCCAAGTATTGATTTAGGAAAAAACAAAAATTTCCCTATACATAAAATTTTTGCAAAAAATAATATCTTAATTGTTGAAAACCTATCCAATCTAGAAAAAATTCCTATTCTTGAATTTAACTTTATTATTTTACCTCTTAAATTAAAAGGCGCGACAGGCTCCCCTGTTAGAGCTATCGCTTACTACTGAATCATGTGAAATCGATTTTTTTTATAATTTTTTGATAAATTCCCCACTATTGGAATTTGATTTCCACAAAATTGACATTGATTCTTTTCATTAAGGTTCCATGACTCTATATCAAAACTAAATCTTTTGATTACAATATTATTACATTCAGGACAGTATGTGTGTTCAAGTGGATGACCTGGAACATTTCCAATATAGGCATACTTTAGTCCCACTTTTTTGGCAATTTGATGATGTTTTTCCAAAGTTTTCACTGGAGTAGAATCAAACTCCATCATTTTATAATCAGGATGAAAACGCAGAAAATGAATAGGCATCTCTGGCCCAAATTCATCATAAACAAATCTACATAACTTTTCAGCATAATCTAAATTATCTCCAACTTGCGGAATAATCAAATCAGTAATCTCTACATGAATTTTGGTTTTATCTCGAATTTCTAAAAGAGTATCAAAAACCGGTTGAGGATCTGGAATTCCGATGAATTTTCTTGTAAACTCTGGTTCTGCATTACCCTTGAAATCAACCGTGATAGAATCTAAAAATTCTCCCATCATTTTAACCGATTCGGGAGTATCATACCCATTTGAAACAAATATGTTGTAAAGATTTTTTTGATGAGCTATTATTCCACAATCCCTTGCAAATTCTATAAAAATGGAGGGTTCATTATAGGTATAGGCAATGCCATCTGCACCGTTATCTATGGCAGTTTGTACAACTTCTAGTGGAGTCATATCGACACCTTCAATTTTTCTCCTTTGACTAATATCGTAATTTTGGCAATATTTGCAAAGCCAATTACACCCTGTCGTGGCAATAGAATATACTTTTGAGCCTGGATGATAATGAGTAACAGGTTTTTTTTCAACGGGGTCAACATGACCTGCAATTACCTTACCATAGACAAATAGATCCAGTTTGCCTTCAATATTTCCTCTAATACCACAAAGACCAATTTGTCCTTCAGCCATCTCACAATATCTTGCACATGCTGTACAACGTACCTTGTTGTTTGGTAATTTTTTATAAAGAACTGCTTCTTTTCCCATTTTATCATACTAGATGTTTTTCCAATATAAGGGGATAGCATTTTTCGCAATCCTAAAAATATACAATATTTACAAAATACTTATGAGCAAACCAGGAAATGCATGGAGAAAAATCCATGGAAAAATTACCAAAAGGCCAACTAATTTCTCTTGGTTAATTGAAGAAAAACTCGCCGGATCTGGAATGCCAACAAGTTTTGATGAGTTAAACTGGATTCTAGAACAGGGAGTAAAATCTATTGTAACTATGACAGAAAATTCCTTGCCAGAAAATTGGGTAAACGACATTAGATATTTGCATGTTCCTACCCCGGATCTAACTGCTCCAGATATGGAGAAAATTGATGTAGCAGTTGACTTTATTCATGAAAACATAACAGATAATCAAGCTGTGATGGTTCACTGTGCTGCCGGGATGGGAAGGGCAGGAACCATTTTAGCCTGTTATCTAGTAAAATATCAAAAATATTCCTCGAAAGAAGCAATAAAGAAAATTCGAAAAGAAAGACCTGGTTCTATTCAATCTGAAACGCAGGAACTAGCAATTACTTTTTATCAAAAACATATTGGAAATTAATTTAAACAAACTCTGAAACTAGCTTTCCATCTACAACTTTTATTCGAAGTTTTATATTTTCTTTAAATATTAAAATTAATTCTTCAGTCTCTTCGACCTTCACTAATTCTTGCATTTTGATTTGATCAAACTTTGCCATATTTCTCACCTATTCTGGAATTGACACAGTTTCAATCTTTCCGTCAACGGCCTTGATGAATAAAAACCTGTTATCTTTAAAAATAAATGTAATTCCCCCTTCCTTATCTGGTTCCTCAACCTCAAGAACTATTTGTCCCAAAAGACCGTCGTACTTTGCCATATTAATCCATAAAAAAAGTTCCTTATATCCCTAATTGAACTAAATATTATTTTTATATTAATGGTAATTTTGAAAGGTGAATTTAAATTATAAATTATTTTCAAAAAATCAAAATAAAAAACTGTGAACAGGAAAAAACTTGAACAAATAATAAGGATAATTTTTTCTGTTTTTATGAAAATGGACCATGCACAGTTTTGCCAAGAAATCTTAGAAAAAAACCCTCAAATTCGATTTAGTGGAATTTTAAACTCTCGAGGAGATTTAATGGTAGAACGTAATCGAGATGAATCTGCAAAACTACTGGATGATGGCGAAATTAAAATGTCAATTCATTATACTTTTCAAAGATGGACTAGTATTCAAAATCTTGCCCATAAAATAGGTAAGGAAAAAACAAGCATTACAGAATTTGACAAAGTAACACTAATTAGTATTCTTTTAAATGATGGAAATCTTCTTTTATTGAGTTCAGAACCTGGAGTCAATTATATGGAGATATTATCCAAAGTTAGACAATCCATACCACATTAATAATTTAAAAAAAATATTGAATTTGATTTTATTAGATTAATTTATTCTCAAATTATAAGGCAGTAAAAAAATAAAAAAATAATGAAAGGACTTTATTGGTTAGTATTAGGACTCTGCGTTTGGTTTATTCCATACATAATCATGCAATCAATAGAGACACCAGAAAATCCTGAAGAATCTACCAAGGAAATATTATATACGCTTCCTCAAGAAATAATTATTTTTCATCTTGGAATAGCTGTAGTTATTATGGTAAAAGCAGTAATAACAATTCGAAAGGAACGCAGAAATTCAAGATCTGAAGATTCAAAAAAAGGAAAGAAAAAATCCAAACACTCGTAGTATCAATGATTTACCAAAAATAAGAACCAAAATTCAAAATTATCAAATATTTTTTCCTTTTCATAATTGATAATTAGATAGTATAATAAATACGAAAATTTTTGACATTTAGTATGAAGAAAATTGAGGCTATAATTAAGAGATCCAGTTATACATTAATTGCTGAAAAATTAAATGCCCTTGGATATACTATCATTGATAAGAGAAATTTAGAAGATAATCCGATCTTTGATAAACAAAGATTATCTAAAAAGGTAGGGGATAGTCCTTTTGAGGTAATCCCTCTTTCCAAAATTGAATTGGTTGTAACAGAAAAAGATGCTAGAAAAGTTATAGATATTATTTCAAAAAAATCAGGGTTCTCTTCAAACCAAATTGGGAAAATCTTTATTTCAGAAATGGAAGAGGTGGTAGAAATTGATTCTCTTCAAAGTACACAAGATCTTGAGATAGATGAAAATAAATCTCCACAAAAACCAAAAATTATCCGAGGTAGATTGGTTCCCCTTCAGAAACATACTTTGCTTCGACTACAACATGTTTATACTGAAAACCACGAGATCCTGATTTCAGATTATAGAATAAAATCATTTAGTGATTTTGTTAATCACTGTATAATGGGATATCTTCCCGCCTTTGAAAAAAAACTCAAACACTCTTCGATTATTTATGAAAATAATTTTAAATTTTAAATAACTTCCTCTCCTTCATTCCCAGTTGCAATATCGATAGAGCGAAGAACTGGTGAAACAAAGATTTTCCCGACAGTACCTTTATTTTTAAAAATAGTTATAACTTGATCTTCTTTGCTTTCTGGAATAACTAACTCAATAATATATTTCTGGCTAAATTGGGGTTGAAATATAGCACTTCCTTTTTTGGCATGAATTTCCGGTGGAGGTCGTTTTCCTCGCCCTCGAACTTTACCTACAGTAAGACCACCAATGTGGAACTCCTTTAATGCCTCACTAATGGCCATTACATCATTATTTGCAAGAATTGCTTCTATTTTTAACACTAAAAAATTTACGAGGTTTTTCCCAAATAATAGTTTCAGATTTTGATAATCATTTGATTATCAATTAGTTATCAATTTTCGTTATTATTATTTAGTTTCCCAAACTTTTGATTACCGTTGCCAATTGATACAGGTGATACTGCATGGATGCTCGTAGCAGGGAGCTTGGTACTTTTAATGATTCCTGCTCTAGGACTTTTCGAATCAGGTTTATTAAGAAAAAAAAATGCTGTATCGGTTTTCATGCAAATTTTCTTTGGTTTAGCATTACTTAGCGTAATGTGGTTTGTATTTGGTTTTAGTTTATCGTTTGGTCCAGATGAAACAGGCGGGTTAATGGGAAATTTGGATTGGGTTTTCCTTAAGGGAGTACCGTGGGACGATGCACTTGATTATGCACCGACAATCCCAGGAGTTTTGTTTGTAAAATTCCAATTAATGTTTGCCGCGATTACTCCACTCCTTCTTACAGGTACTATAGCAGAACGAATGAAATTTAGTTCTTTTATCATTTTCATAGCAACATGGTCCATACTCATCTACTATCCTCTGGTGCATTGGGTATGGGGGGGAGGATGGTTATCTGCCATTGGGGTAGTTGATTTTGCCGGCGGTATAGTAATCCACACAAGTGTAGGAATGGGAGCATTGGCTGCTGCAATTGTTCTTGGTCGAAGAAGGTTCTTTGGCCCAGCAATTGAAATTCCACACAGTATCCCATTGGCTGTAGTAGGTTCTTCACTTCTTTGGCTTGGGTGGTTTGGATTTAATGCAGGAAGTGCTTTAGCCTCGGGATCTCTAGCAGGAAACACCGTCATTGTAACTCACATGGCATCTTCGGTTTCTGCTTTGATATGGGTAGGATTATCATGGATGAGGACAGGAAAACCTTCAGTAGTTGCAGCTATAAACGGAGCAATTGCAGGGTTGGCGGGAATTACACCAGCATCAGGTTTTGTTAGTGTAGAACACTCCTTTGTCATTGGGATTGCAATAGGACTTGCTTCCTACTCTACAATTATTATCTTCAAGGAGAAATTGAAAATAGATGACGCATTAGATGTAAGTTCAATCCATGGAACTGCTGGTATAATAGGAGCTCTGGCAATAGGGATTTTCGCCAGTCAAGCTGTTAACCCTGCAGGTCCTAATGGTCTTCTCTTTGGCAATCCAGATCAATTAGGAATACAAGCAATCGGAGTTGGAGTGGCAGCAGCTTTAGGATTTGGGGGAACTTTCATAATTATGAAAGTTCTTGATTTTTTAATAGGAGTACGAGTATCGCCAGAAGTAGAAGATGCTGGTTTAGATATAAGCGAACATGCTGAACGCGCCTATGCTGATGAAGAGGAGTTCAAACTAGACATGGATGAGTATGTTAAAAGTTTAAAGGATAAAGGAGAATTTTTCTTCAATAAAAAAGATAAATCATAACATAACTATTTTAAAAAATTTTATGGTGTTTAATTTATTATTAATTCAATCTCTTTGGAATTGTTTTTTATACTATCTGATTCCGTATAATCGTGTTTTTGCCAAGAGGCAAAAACCTCTGCTCCAATCTTATGTTTACCCGGACCAAGATCTGAGGCTTTGAAGGTAAATTTTTCGTTAAAATCAAATAATTCTTGCCTTACCTCTTCTTCTGAAAGTCGAATAAATGGTTCAAAATTTTTGGCAACTTGGACCCAAATTCTTCTATCCTTCATTGGATTCACTAATTTTGGATTCCTAGTCCAAAAAATTGCAGCTTTTCTATAAGTATCAATTGTTTTACCAATCTCTTTTTTTCTAAAACCTCCAGAGATCAACTTAACACCATACTTTAATTTGAAAGTGACATCATTGTTGTTGTAGGCTTTTGTCCAATTTGCCTCATTGAACGAATCTCGAATATCGCCTTCTATTGAAAATTGGACGTTTATTTCGATGGTATCATTAGAAGAATGTTGGTCCTTACTATCTACAAGTAAAATCTCTGAAATCTTACTATTACTCATTCTAACCAATCATAATGATTTATATCCACAATAAGTGCGTTTTCTGAATACATGCACGCTCAGATTCTAAGTTCAGCACCAAAGGAACTCAATTTATCAATTAAAAACACGGATGTAGGAATTTTGTATATTATTCAGCATGAACTCTTAAAGTCTTCAAGTATCGATTTTGCTGGAGTTATTGTAAAACACCCACTAACAAATGAATGCTGGATGAAAGTCAACTCTAAAAATAAACCCATACAAGAAATAAAAAATGCCACCCAGACAGCAATCAAAACAGTAGATGATCTTAAAAAATTATTTAATTCGAAAATTAAGGTAAATTAAATGAAATTTTGCCCCAAATGTGAGGTCAAATTAAAAAAAGATGGTGGAGACCTTAAATGCCCAAAATGTGGTTATGTTGAGGGAAAAATTTCTGTAACAAAAAAAAAAATAGTACAAGAAAAATCGACTGAACCATTCAATGTATTTGAAGAGAATGAAGGAGAAGAAACATTGCCCACTATCAAAATTGAATGTGAAAGTTGTGGTCATAATGAAGCTGTTTGGTGGATGTTGCAAACTCGAAGCGCTGATGAACCCACTACACAGTTTTACAGATGTGTAAAATGTAGATACACTTGGCGCAATTACGCATAACGTTTAACTGGACCTTAGGCACCTAAAAAATAGTTTGACTTTTGGCGCAAGAACAAGTGGTTCTGATGATCTAAAAGCGATCATCTCAGCTATATCCACACTAGTAGAAGAAGCTACCTTTGTTGCAACAGCAGAGGGAATTACCTTTAGAGGAATGGATCCTTCACATGTAGCCCTAATCGATATTTCATGGCCTAACTCTGCTTTTGAAAAATATGAGTGCGATAGCGATATTAAATTTGGAGTTAGAATTGATGAATTTTCTAAACTTATCAAAAGAGCTGATAAGAAAGATAGTATTGAGATTAGCATTTCTGAGCAAAATATGTTACTTGTAACTGTAGGAAAAAATAAAAAATACAAAATTCGTTTAATTGAAAGTTCTGCAACAGATACACCCTTACCAAAAATTCCTTATAATTCAAAAATTTCATTATCATCTTCTAAATTTGACAAAATTTTAGGTGATGTCCAAGTAGTATCTGATTACTTAACCATACATACCTCTGACTCTAAGGCAAATTTTTCTGGTAAAGGGGATTCAGGAGAAGTTGTTATTGATCTTGAAAAAGAACCAGATGATATCGATGAAATATCATCAACTGAAGACAGCACAGGCACATATAGCCTAGAATATTTGAATCCTGTGGTAAAGGCTGTGGGTACAACCGCAGGTTTAATCACCTGTGAATTTTCTAGTGCAAAACCACTCAGAATTGAATTTAAGGTTGCAAACATTGGTAGAATCCACTTTTATCTAGCCCCACGAGTGGAAAGTTAAAGCATTTAAAGATATAATAATTCAGTTATTTTGATTTGAAACTTGTATTAAAATATGGTGGAACCTCAATTTCATCGGCAAACGATATCCAGAATGTCGCCAAACACATCAAATCATTATCAAAAAACAATCAACTTGTAATTGTTTGTTCTGCAATTAGTGATACCACGGATGACCTGATTGAGATATCTGAATCGATAAAAAAGGAAAATAAAAAAAAGGCAGAACTATTAGCAAAAAAAATTACAAAGAGACATCAACTACTTGCAAATCAAACAATCAAAAAATCACAAGTAAGAAAAAAATTGTTACAAACATTTGATGAATACTCTTCTGAGTTAATTGCTCTAATTGATGGAATGGTATTGTTAGGAGAAGTAACTCCACGATCAATGGACTATTTATTTTCCTTTGGGGAACGACTTTCAATAAAATTAATTGCCACAGCCATTAACGATATAGGAAAAAAATCAATATCTCTTACCGGAAAAGAAGCAGGAATTGTGACAGATTCTAATTTTGGAGAATCTAAACCTTTAATGGATACAACAAGACTCAGAGTTTCCAAAACTTTAGAATCATTATTTTTAAAGAAAACAATTCCTGTGATTGGAGGATTTGTAGGAGCAGATCAACATGGACATGTAACAACTTTTGGAAGGGGGGGTTCAGATTATTCAGCCACAATAATTGGTTCGTGTATTAAGGCTGACGAAATTTGGCTGATGAGCGATGTTGATGGTTTAATGACTGCTGATCCAAAAATTGTCAAAAATGCCAAATTGATTGATGAAGTCTCGTACGTTGAAGCAATAGAAATGGCCATGTTTGGTGCAAAACAAATTCATCCACGTACCTTTGAGCCTTTACTTGCAAAAAAAATACCAATGAAAATAAGAAGCTCATTTAATTTAAAAAATGAAGGTACCCTAGTTACCTCTTCTCCTTCAGTAGCTGCAAAAAATACTGTAAAATGTGTCAGCAACGTTTCTAATAATGGATTAATTGATATTCGTGGAGGAAGTATGGTAGGAACACCTGGTACTGCGGGAAAGATTTTTTCTACCCTAGCTAACGCAAGCATTAATGTTATGATGATTTCTCAAAACCCTTCTGAATCCAGCATAACTATTGTAGTAAAAAATTCAGACCTTGATAAGGCAGTTAATACCTTGGAGATGGAACTACTTGGAAAAATAATCAAAAAACTTGAGGTTACTACCAATATGGCAATAATTGCTCTAATCGGATCTGGAATGCGTGGAACAGTAGGTGTTGCCTCGAAGGTATTTGGGTCAATGGCAAAAAATAAGGTAAATGTTTCAATGATTACTCAGGGATCCTCCGAACTTAATCTTGCATTTGTAGTAAAAAATTCTGATGCGAAAACTGCAATTAATGCATTACATGATGAGTTTAACCTTTCTAAAATTAACTTAAAATAAATTAATTTAAGGGAACAAAATTAAAGAATTTCATTGAACAAGTACTTAATTATTTTTATAGTTGGAATTTTTGTTACAGGGATTTTATCTATATCATTGGTTTCAGATCAATTTGCTGATGCAAATTCTAGAAAAAAAATTCACTTTACACAAACCATATCTTCATCGCAAGATCCAGGTCAAGGGCATGAAAACCATCAAATATTATTTATTCTATCTCCAAGTGAAGGGACGATTTATGATGGCTCCTTGAATTTTGCAGCAAGTCAACCAGTTCAAATTGTAGTCTTACATGAAATTAATGAAAACGATGTCAAAGGACAACCTACATGGACGATTGATGGAAAAAAAATTTATGGATTTTCGTTAATTGATAAGGGAACCCAATCTGATTCCTTTGAATTCACTGGAGCTGCACTGGCACTTCACACAGATAATTCCCAAGAATTTACTGCAACTATAAGTATTGATGGTTGGATTAGAGGACAACCTACAGAAATAATTATGCAGCCATTGGAAGTAGAGAAAAAAGAATCATCATTCATTTTATCAAAAACAAATATTCCAGTACAAATCCCTATGCATAAAGGAATTTTTAATTCAAATTCTACTTTTTATATAATAACTGATTCAAGTGATAAAGATTTAGCAGAAAAAATCACCGAAAAACAAGGTTGGAAAGTAGAACTAGCACCACCTCTATCCAACACACCGGAAACTGCCCTTCAGAAAATTTTCGTTTTTACAAATGGTGTTGCAGGAGATGGAATTTACGGCTACCAGCCAAATGTATTTTCAAGTACGCCTTCTCAATTAGAATATAGTCCACTAAGTTCAGTGGTGGAGGTTGAATGGAAAAAAGGACAAAACAAAACAATCTTTGAATCGGCTGAGGAAATTTTAAAAGCTAAAGAAGGAGGAAGAATCAACTTTAAAGAAACTGGTATTGTAATTAATACTCCTCAAATTATTTGGCCTGAAGGTCAAATGACAATAAGAGATGACCAACCAATTACGGATAATTCTTCATACATAGGTGGCCAAATTACAGAAATCAATGAAGAAGAAATGAGTGTAACCTTCATTGCACATCGAGGTTGGGGACCGGATGGAAGAACCATATATTACATAGTAACCGATGCTACCCCTAGTGGCCCTGCAGAAATGATGGGGGTACCTCACACTCCTATTAATTCAGAATTAATCACAAGTTCAGCTGCCGTTGATTTATTTCAATTTCAAAATGGAATCAAAGGTACGGGACCAATGGGATTCCAACCTGGTATTGCCTCTGCCGCACTAGGAGATGAGACCTATAGTCCAATTTGGAGAATCTATAACATAGAATGGAATAATCCCCAAAATGCCAAAATTCTAGAAACCCGATTTGATATTGATTCGGCTAGTGACGAAGATCTATTAACAGTAAGTATTGCTCGTCCAATGAATAGTGATCATTTAGTAAATTGTCCCTTTATAGATCCATTCCAATAAAAATTCATTTCACTAAAGGGATAAATTACTTGAAAGAAACCCTATTGTAAAATTGACTGGGAAGCTATACATTGTTGGTGTTGGACCTGGCCACCATGATCATATGACTTTCAGAGCTAAGGAAGCCATAGCTGATAGCAATACCATAGTTGGTTACGAAACTTATGTTAACTTAGTAGCGGATCTTATTGAAGGCAAGGAAGTACATCGATATGCTATGACTCAAGAGGTAGAACGTGCTCATCAATGTATTGATTTGGCAAAATCAGGAAAAATAGTTTCCCTTGTTTCAAGTGGAGATCCAGGAATTTATGGAATGGCTGGATTAATCTATGAAACCCTTGCAGAATCTGGATGGAATCCGGTGGATGGATTGAAAGTAGAAATAGTTCCAGGTGTATCAGCCTTGAATTCTTGTGCATCCATTATTGGTTCACCATTAATGACAGATTTTGCCGTCGTAAGTATGAGTGATCTACTGGTACCTTGGGAAATAATCCAAAAACGAGTTGAAGCTGCTGCAAAAGGTGATTTTGTAATCGTTATTTACAATCCTTCGAGTAAAAAACGAATTCATCAACTTCAAGATACAAGAAAAATTCTTCTCAAGTATAGAAAACCCACAACTCCTGTAGCGATTATCAAGGGAGCCTTTAGAAATTCTCAAGCAATTGTTATGACTAATTTAGAAGAATTACCCAATTATTCTGACAAGTTAGGGATGATTAGTACTGTTATTGTTGGAAATTCCTCAACATACAATTACAAGGATTTAATGATAAATCCTAGAGGTTATAAATCAAAATATAATTTAGAAGAACAAACAAATCCAGATCTAAAAATTTAGAAACTCTTTTTTATTGTATCAAATAAAGCATCGCTCAGATGCAATTTATCTCGAATTGGGGCAACCACATTAACCAGATAATTTCCAACGGTTTGTTTAAGATCTGTTGGATGCAAATTTTTAATGGCAAAATCTGATTCCAATTGATTATAATCAGTATAATCAATATTTCCACCAAATTTTTGAGGTCTTTCAACTTTCATTTCTTTAAATTCGTGAAAAATTACATTTTTTGAAAATTCCAATAAGGGGTTGTTTGTTATGTTACCTTCCTCACACCATGCTTTATTGATTTTTGTTTTAATCTCTTTGTCAGAATCATGAATAAAAATTCCCGAATTGGGATCAGATTTACTCATTTTTCCTAAAAATTGGAGGTCATTTGAATCAGCAGGTTTTGAAAGGCCAGGTAATAATTTGTGATGAACAGCTATTGGAACCTTCCAATTCATTTTTGGAAAAATTTCTCTAACCAACATATGGATTTTACGCTGATCCATTCCAGCATGTACAATATCTAAATCAAGAGAATGAATATCTACTGCTTGCATTGGAGGATATAACAATTTTGCAAGATCAATTTTGGATTCATCCTCAGATCTTCCCATTATCGTTAATGTTCTCATTGTTCTTTTGAGTGACATATGTTTTGTAAATTTCATAAATTCTTTCCAATACTCTTTTTTTGAATCATAAAGATCAGAACCTAGTACAATATTTGCCTCAGGGCAAACTAGTTTGAATGCATCAGCATAATATTTTGAAACCTTGGTAATGGTATTCCAATCTCCACCAAGTTTATCATTAATCATTGTATGCCAATCTGCTAAAAATATGGTGCAATTTACACCTGCTTTGACAAAATCATTAATTTTGAAACCTGTGCTAATAAGACTCCCTAAATGTAAAAACCCAGAAATTTCTAAGCCGATGTAATGTTTAGGTGAAGAATTTGTTTGGAATAAATGAACTAATTCATCATGAGTGACTACTTCTTCTGTAGGAGGCCTTTCAATTAATTCCACTTTTTCAGTTATATCCAAATCAAAACATCTTCTAAATGGTAAACCTATAAAGATTCTGACAATTTTTTAAAAAAAGAAATCTGGAACATTTTTTATTTAATTTTTAATTAAAATTGAAAAAATTCTCATTTACAATTTTTTTTATGCTTTCTTAAATCCTCAGAAAAATCGAATTCCGTACCACACACCCTACATTTTTCTTTTTTCTTGTTATGGGCTTTTTCTTGGTGTTTTTTTAATCTCGCTTTATCAGGAAGTACTGTTCCACATTTCTTACATTTTATCTCATTTTTATTTGATCCAAATAATCCCATAACAACTAATATTAGATAATAGAAATGGTAGTTTAATCTTTTTAAAACTTAGGAACCCAAAATTTTTCGGGGTCTTGTGCTAAGATAAAATGCATGAGCACTAATAATAAAAGCTGATAAGAAAATTTTTGTTGCAAATACTAAATTCCATGGCCTATCCGGATCAGGATAAGCTATAGAAAGCTTGTCAATATCTGGAACTTGTCCATTAATTGTACCAGCAGATATCATCGCGTTTAAAACTGTAAAATTATACAATACCTCGTATAAAGTAATTATGGCAAATCCTAATAACATTAATTGAAGTAAAGCCATCCTCGTACCTACAATTTTATCTCCCGCAGTTTTTTTCCAACCAATTCTTGAAACACAATACCAACCAATAATCGTAGAAAAAAATATCCAAGTAGAAACTCTTGCAAAATTTTCGAAAGGAATTACTGTATTATGTATTACTTCTCCCATCACATAAGTTCCTTTTTCTATCCATTCTATCATTGTAACATAAACACCAAAAACAAGAGAGGCTGTCATAATAAATGCACAAACATAAAAAATGTACAAAAAAACTTTGTAGGCAGTATCTGATTCTTCAAGATGACGAGGTTTCAATATGCCGTTTCCCAATTTTTTAAATATAAAAATTCATAGCTAATCGAGGAAACTTATAGACTAGTTAGGCACTGAGAAATTGTTGAAAATCCCAATAAATGTTCCATTGGTAGGCAAGGAAGAAATTTCTGCCGTCATTTCCACATTAAAAGACGGGACATTAACATCCGCTGCGAATGAAGGAGGAAAAAATGTGCGTGAATTTGAAAAGCTTGCATCTTCCTTTGTAAAATCGAAATTTGCGGTTGCAGTAAATTCTGGAACTGCAGCCTTACAAGCATCCCTAGTTGCTTTAGATATAAAAAAAGGAGACGAGGTTCTCATTCCATCCTTTACATTTGTTGCTACAGCAAATGCTGTGGTTTCTACAGGTGCAAAACCAGTTTTTGTTGATATTTTAGGAGAAAATTATACTATGGATCCCAGAGACATGGAAAAGAAAATCTCTAAAAAAACAAAGGCCATAATACCCGTTCATCTTTATGGTAATGTTAGCTTTCTAGACAGGATTTTAGAAATTTCAAAAAAACATAACCTTAGTGTAATTGAGGATTCTGCTCAATCTTTAGGGTCTACTTTAAAGCGAAAACATACCGGTACCTTCTCTGATCTAGGATGTTATAGTATGTATCCAGCCAAAGTTATGACTGCAGGCGAAGGTGGTTTTATAGTCACAAGTAGCAAAAAATTACATGAGAAATTATTAATGATTAGGAATCATGGAATGCTGAAAGGATATGATACACGAATGTTTGGATTAAATCTTAGACTGCCAGAAATTAGTGCTGCAATAGCCAAAATACAAATAAAAAAGTTACCTAAATTTTTAAAAACTAGAAAGAAAAATTCCAAATTATTATCACAATTAATTTCTGATTTAAAAATTAAAATTCCAAAAGAAAGGAAAAATGAATCTGTAAACTGGTATCTTTATACGATAGAAACATCAAATAGAAATAAAATTTTACACAAACTTAACTCCAAGGGGATTGGAGCTGCAGCATATTACCCTACTCCTATCCATAAGACCCCCTTTTACAAACAGAAAATTTCACTTCCCCAAACTGATTGGGCATCCTCCCATGTTTTATCCCTTCCAATTCATCCCAAAGTTAATCCTAAAGACATTGAATTTATTGCAAAAACCTTACGTGAGATTCTAAATGAATAGTTTAGAAAACATGGTCGGAGAATTATGTAAGATAGTATTACCGATACCTGAAGAATACTACTTTGGAAATAATAATTCTTCAATTGCTATTTGTACCCTCTCGAGCCTAGACCTATTAAAAAAATTGGCTAATTCTGATATTTTAAAACAAATTTCAATCGTTGGAAGATTACTATCAGAAAATAAAGGAATTGATGTTATTATTCGCCATCTAAATCAAAATCAAAAAATCAAAACACTAATTGTATGCGGCAAAGAAGTTTCAGGTCACCTAGCAGGACATTCCTTGTTTAAATTATATGAAAATGGAATTAATAATAATGGAAGAATAATTGGTTCAACTAGTCCAGATCCCTTTCTCACAGTTAAAAACTCACAGATTAATTATTTTCAAAATGAAATTAATCTGATAAATATGATTAATGAAACAAATCTTAACAAAATCAAACAAAAAATAATCTAGTAACCATTTCTTTGCCTTTCACGATTGATTTCATTTTTTCTTTTATATTCCTCAACAATGTCGTCTGGAGTTAAATTAAGTTCCAGTGATGCTTGAACCACGAAATGCCAAATATCAATTAATTCTTCTCTTGCATCTGCTTTATTGAAGGGGGTAGGAGTTTTCCACCATTTCCAATTGGTTGTTCTCTGTAGTTCAACTGCCTCATGAATGATTGCAGTACATAAAGCAGAAACCCTGCCTTCAGAGTCTTTTGGATATCTATCTAAATTCATCATTCCTGCCAAACCCTTTTGAAGTTTAAATATAGTTTCTAGTCGATCATCTGTTTTTTCAGAAATTTCTTGAGACAATAAATATTTTAACAAAAAGGATTTAACTTAAATCTTTTTAGAAACGAACCATTTTTTCATATAAATTAACTCGTTTTAAAATATCGGATTTTTTTAAATAAAGAATTCCATCTAATCCAAATTTTTCTACTGCAAAAGATCCTAAAACATTTCCGTAAACTACTGCTTTTTTAATTTCGGAAAGGTTAGTAGATCGTTTGCTTGATAAATATCCAATCATGGCTCCTGCAAACGAGTCTCCTGCGCCAGTGGGATCAACCACATCCTCTAATGAAAATCCTGCTGAAGGAAAGATTACATCATCGAAAAACATCAAAGATCCATGCTCACCTTTTTTAATAATCACATATTTCGCACCCCATCCCATCATTTTTTTGGCACATTTTATCAAATTGAATTCTTTAGTTAGCAATTTTGCTTCTTCATCATTTATTACTACTGCATCTACGGCTTTTATCATCTTTATCACCGATTCCCTTTTTGTTGAAATCCAGAAATCTATTGTATCACACATTGAAAATTTTACCTTGTCAAATTCTTTTAAAAGATCTGTATTTTGATCTGGGTCATTATTTGCAAGATAGATAAATTGGGATTTTTTATACTCCTCAGGTACAATGGGTTTAAAACCTTCAAGTACGTTAAGTTCTGTTTTTAAAGTTTCTCGTGTACTTAATGTATCATCAAATTTTCCGTCATAGCGAAATGTTTTTCCTTCTTTAATGGTAAATCCAGTTAAATCAAGATGTTTTGATAAAATTTTTTGGTGCTCCTTAGGAAAATCTGTTCCTACCACTGCAATTAAACCAGTTTTTACGAAATTACTTGCAGATATTGCTGCAAATGTTGCAGCCCCTCCTAAAACATTTTTCAAAATTCTGTTTGGGGTTCTTATAGTGTCTAAAGCGGTAGATCCAAAAACAGTAAGCATTTTATAAAAAATTAATCTTGATGTATAAATTCTCTTGCTTGATCCTCGGTAGGATAAAAAACAAAAGGCACATCAATTGTTGAAATCAATACATCATACTTTGTCATCCCACTAATCATGACTACTGGAACTTCTTCTGATTTGGAATTGGATTCTGTTTGAAACGTTCCATATGCTAAACTACTACCTAATGCAGGTAAAGTAAATGGTTCTAATTGACCCTCACCAATTGTTTTACCATCTGCAATTACCAAAAAATCCGTTTCCCCAGCAGTTAAAATCAATAAAGAAGGATTTTCAAATTCTAAAACAACATTATATGTTGATCCACGATCAGTTTTTTCAATAAGATCGCTTTCAGTTATTATCACCCCTATTTGTGAGGCTGAAGCGTATTGTGAATATCCAAAAATACTCATGCCTACTACAAATGTAATGATTAGGGCTTTTCTTGGTTTATTCATGCGTAATTCTCAAAAAATTCCTTTTTAATCTAAAAGAGAAAAATTCCCAATAACGTGTGTAAAAATTTTGATCTAGTCTTAAACCTCCTTAGAGCTAACAGAATAAATTAAAACTCTTTAGTTTAAGAATAGATGGCAAAAATAAAACTAAAATTTGGAATAAATGAAATTGAATTAGATTCTAGGGATTTCTATTTTGATAACCAGACTATAGGAGAAGTAATTGAAAATCTTGCAAAACTTTTAGAAGAAAATCAAACCACACCAACATTTGAAGTTCCAAAAAGTGAGCCAATTAGTGATGAAACAAATTATGATAGTTTGAATTCTTTAGAAGATGTTGAAATTTTTGAACCAGAGTTTAATGAACCTAAACCCATTTCTTCTAGAGAAATAAAAGATAAGTTACAAATTTTAGAGAAAAATTCGTTCTTTAATACCCCAAGAACAGTTACCGATACAGTGCAACAATTACGGGAATATGGTTGGGTTGCAAGCCCCTTGGATGTTTCGAAATCATTAGTCAATATGGCCTCAAACAGAGAGATATCTAGAAATTCTTCAGAGAATAGAACTCATTACTTTGTCCAAGAAGCAATTTTAACTAATTAGTTTTAAATTCACACTTGATACAAATATCAAAAATTTCTCCCTCTAGATGGTCAAAGTGCGTTTTACAATTTTTACATGTGTGATGAATATCAAAATACCCGTCATCTTCTATCTTTCCCACTCTATTTGATTCAAGATCGTTACATCCACATTTAATACAGTGACACCCACATTCAATTTTCATTATTCAATACACCAAATAATCTATGTATAGTTCTTGCACATAAAGAAACTGTTGAAAAAAAAAAGAGAGATACCCTTAGAAATTGATGATCATTTTAAATTATTTGGAAAGGAGCCTTGGGAGGTAGAATTTGGAGAAAAATGCCCTGTTTGTAATGTTAGAATAGATGAATATGGTTTTTGTTCCTGCGGATCAGGTGGAGATTAAATCATTTTTTTCTTTTAACCAAAATTACACCGATAATTATTATTACAATTAATGCCAATCCAATCACTACGAATTCGTATGGAAATTCGCTGTTTTGTGAGTGAATCATTTCAGCGATTTCAGGAGATATTAATCCTGTAATTGAAACTTCTCCCAAACTTTGAGGCCTAATATTTAACCAAACATGAGTTCCATTACTAAAATATTCTTGAAAAAATATTTTTTCTCCATCTAAAAATATTTGGTATGGCTCTGACAAAAGAGCTACAGGAATAATCATTGTTACAAATCTGTTTTTGTCTAATACATCAAAATTTAATCCTTCTGAAGCAGGATCAAAAATAATTGGGGTCAATTTAGCCCATGTTCTAGTTTCAATCAAGAACCCTTTTTCTTGAATTTTTATTTTATCAAATTGTGTTGGTACATCCAAAGAATACTCCAAAATCATTTTACAACCATGACATGTAATACCTTTTGCCTCCCCTAAATGTGCCGCTCTCTCATTCACAAAAACAAGGTCTACCCCTTCAGGAAGTAAAAAAATAGTACTTTCAAGATAAAAAAAGTCCCAAGTCCATACATTATCTTTTAAAAGTAATTGATCCGAGAGATCATATTCTACAATTACAAATTCCTCTGAGGGAAAGATCATTATCGATTCGTTTTCATTAAGTGATCCAAAAACCACATCATTTTCATTTTTATCTTTCACAGTAAGATTTGATTTTATTCCATCAATCAAATCTATCTGAGCAGGTAAAACTTGAGGCTTAATAACATGTTTTACGTGAACATCTCCCGCAGTATCAATTTTTACTTCGATTGATTTTTGTTTTGACCCTTCAGTGGATGTTTGGCCAAACGCGGTTGGGAAAATTATTAACACTGAAAAAATTATTAAAAAAACAATTGAGTTTATCTTCATCTATTCCACGGTCACATGAAGCATTTTTGCTTCTTCCAAAGGACAATCATTTTCATTCCTTTGTAAGTTCACAATTTTATCTGCAACTTCAATCCCATCTATCACTTCACCAAAAACAGTATACTGTTTATCCAAAAAAGTGCTATCTGAAGTAACAATAAAAAATTGCGAACCAGCACTATCCGGATCTTGCGATCTAGCCATTGAGACTATTCCTCGTAAGTGAGATCTCGAATTGAATTCAGCCTTTATAGAATATCCAGGACCTCCAGTCCCCCAAGAATTTTTATCTCCACCTTTAGTATTAGGGTCTCCGCCTTGAATCATAAAGCCTGGAATAACCCTATGGAAAAGAGTACCGTCGTAAAATCCATCCTTGACTAATTTTTCAAAATTCCTAACCGTCTCAGGAGCCAAATCCGGGAGCAATTTCAAGGAAATTTTCCCAAAATTTGTATCAATTATAACGTTACTCATTAGAGAGAACTTTATTTATCACACCTTAAGAGTCTTTTTGTGGGGAAATTTTAAAAATTATCAAAGATGATTATTTTAAAATGAAAATTTTTCAAATGTTAATCCGTAATTCGTTAAAAAAATTATAGTTTTTATTTTAGATAGGACTAGAATAAAAAATTTGTTAAAATAATAAATTGTAAAATTTAGATTTAAAACAAAATAAACCAATTTCAAAAAGTTATAGTGTTATATAGAACAAATAAAATAAAAATTCGTTGAATCGTACAAATCAGAGCACGATCATTAAAGAAGCGATTAATTCTTATCTAGACAAAGGGGTAACAGACAAACAAGATATCTATTCCAAAGTTGTAGATGAACTAGGAGTTCCCCGACCAACCGTTAGAAGAGTTGCAAGAGATCTCCGAACTGAATTATTACAAAAAATTCAGATCTTACAATCTGATATGCCTAAGACTACTGAAGACGAATAAATTCGGCTCTTTTTTCTTTTTAATTAAAACCACCTAGTGAATTCTAGCATTACTGTTATAAACAATGAAATTTTTTTACTAAATAATGGGCTATCTAGGGAACCATTTAGCTACAGTAGTGACAGGAGTTTTTGCTGCTGTTCTTACAGGTTTATGGCCAATCTTTGTTGAATTTGCGCCGATCCTTGATTTTATATTCCTAATGGCGGTTCCAATAACCTGGTTCCTAACTCTCATGTGTTGGCTTTCTCAAAAGAGCACTGATTATGCACATAAAAATTCATCTTATAGCGTTCATGAAAAAAAAAGCTTGAGTAACCAACCCCAAATTGCTCAAGTATACACTGCTGATGGAAAACAAGCAAGCCAAAATGAAATTAAAGAAGCAAAAACAGAATTAATTGAAGACCTAAATTTTTTAAAAGAAACTGTAAAAATTAAAGATGATGAAATCGAAAGACTGAATCAGGAAATTTCTAATTTACAAACATTGGTCCAAATTGAATCTTTAAAAACTGAACTTGCAAATCTAAAGATTTTAGCATCTAAATCAAAAAAATAGTCTAATCCATGCAATGACAGCAAGACATCCCATGATTTTCTTTACACCCAGGACAACTTACAGCACCACCAAAGTGGCATTTACATGGACATATTTCAGTTAATTCTTCTTTCAAATTCTTTCACATTCTTTCTATAACCAATTAATATTTTATTCTTAAACTCTTTGTGACTAAAATTAAACAATATTAAATTTAACTGCGAGTTTTACAAATGGTAATAAAAGTATTTTTTAATAGGTCTGTCTTTAACATATTTTTTGAATTGTTTACTTTAAAAATAATGATTTTAATTTGTAACAACTGTGAAAATTTTCAAGGATGTAATTTTTGAATAAATCATTCTCTTAAACAGAATTTCGACATTCTAAAAAACAAATTATTAATTTTAGATTTATAAATATTTTAAAATTATTTTTAAAAATGAAAAGAAAATTTCTTAAATTCACTCTCGAAATTTGGAGGCCATTTTTAAGGTTCCCTCTACCATTTCTTCTAATCTTTCTTTCGCAGAATCATTCAATTGTTTTTTATTGGAAATTTCATCCACAGTCAAAAATACTGCCTTGGGGTTTGCCACCACTCGAAAATATGTTAATAATTGAGTAATTAAAGTCTGTACGTCTATAAAGCCAATAGTCCCTGCAGCCATAATGACCGTACCTGCAATCTTTCCCCCGGTTTTTTTATAATTAACATATTCAAACAAATTTTTTAAGGCTGAACTAAAAAAGGAATTGTAAATAGGAGAGCCTATCAACCACACATCTGCATCGATAATGTCATTGGTAGCATTTTTTGTAGCTTCATTATAGTTTTCTTCCGGACCTCGATAACATTCGATTTGTCCTCCTGAAAGATCAATGAATTTAACATCTACCTTTTTAGTTTTGGTAAATTCATAGACATATTTCATGGCAATCTGAGTGTTTGCATTTTTTCTTGGGCTCGCTGAGATTACTACGACTTTCATAATTTTCCTAATTTTCTTTCTATTTAAATCGCCATAATAATTTTTTAATTTTTAAAACGGGCTTGGAGGGCTTCGATCCCTCGACCTGTAACTTAGGAGGCTACCACGCTATCCATGTTTCGCGTCAAATTGACTCTGCGCCACAAGCCCAGCCAAAAAAATACTTGTAAATATTTAAGCGTAATCGAGATTAGTTTTGATAATATCCTGAATGTTTTTCCAATTTAGATTTTTTTTATCATCCCATTTTTCAAAATAAATTACATCCTTTAATCCAAGTCTTGGTAACCAACCTGCAGTTTCAAGATCTGGTTTTGGTTCAAACTGGTCAACATACCCTAGACACAAATATGCAACTGGAACTATGTGATTCGGTAGATCAAGAACATCTTTTAGAACATCATTTGAAAGGATACTCACCCAACCAACTCCAACACCTTCAGTCCTTGCTGCAAGCCAAAGATTTTGAATAGCACAGCAAACACTATACAATCCAGCCTCAGGGATAGTTGATCTTCCAATCACAAAGGGACCAAATTTTGATGGATCATAGGTTACACAAAGGTTTACAGGAGATTCTAAAATTCCCTCCAGTTTAAATGAAAGATATTTTGATTTTTTGGGTTCTTCGATTAATCGAGAAGAATTTTCTTTTTCTAATTCAAAAGAATTTTTGATCTTTCTTTTTGTTTGGGGATCTTTAATTAAAATAAAATTCCAAGGCTGAGAAAAACCTACAGATGGTGCATGGTGTCCAGCATTTAGGATTTTTGATAAAATTTCTTCTTCTATTGATCGAGATGAAAAATGTGATCGAACATCCCTTCTTGAATGAATTGCCTTGTATAACCCATTTTTCTCTTCATCTGTAAATTCCTTAGTCATCGTTCCTATTATTTCACCTTTCATTTGTTAAACGTTAATAATGTCTGCAACAAGTCTTGTTTTTCATTGGGCCGGTAGTCTAGCTGGTTAGGATACCGCCTCGACACGGCGGTGATCGTGAGTTCGAATCTCACTCGGCCCACTTTTTTCATATGGAACTATTGAATTCCTTTTCAATTGTACTCCAGGCACTTTCTGTCGTTATAACACCTTCAGCTCTAAAACTTTGAATTTTATCAACTAAAATTGCTTGATATATTTCACTATTTACTTCTGACATGTTTATTTCAAATATATTTTTCAATGGAATTTCTGCTCCAGAACTAAAAATTGCCCTACCAGGCATTGCAATATCTGCAGTTGAATATTGTCCAGAACCTAACAATTCCTCATCTGCAAATAATTGATATCCAATCAATGGAACGGTAAAAGTTTTCTCACTTGGATTTTTAACTAAAAATGTTACACTCAATTTTGCTGAATTTTCTACCTTGTTTACGCTAATAACTTCTACATCTTTTAATTCAATTTCAACTTGTTCTAAATCTGGATTATCAAGACTAGCAAACCAGATAATTCCCACCAATAGCCCTACCAGTGCTACAATTGCTGCATAAACTAAAAGTTTACTTTGAAGAGCCAAACCAACGATTGCACCTTCTTATCAACTAAAAAAGGTTGTCTAGATCCAAATACATAATATTTGATTTAACCTTCAAAATTTTGTGGCCATAGAACATGCAATTCTCACATGGATTCATCTTGTTTCAGCTTCAATATGGGTCGGAGGATCTATTTTCATTGGAATTGTTTTTTCGCCAATACTAAAAACTGTTGCAACTTCTGTGGAAGAGCGGATGAAAATAATGATTAAGGTTGGTAAAAGATTCAATAAAATTGCTGTCCCATCATTAATTATTCTAATGATTACAGGATTGTATAATTCACATTTACTTTTAAGTAAACCTGACTTGTTAATGGCAACAAGTTATGGCATCTTCCTTACAATAAAGATCATTTTAGTATTTGCTTTAATCATCACCTATGCCATCCATGTTAGGGTAATCCGAAAAGAAGTGGAAGATCAAATCATGTCAAAACAAATGCCAGTAAACCAAATTAAAAAATTAAGAAAAAAAATTATAATTTTAGGGGAGGTTACCGTCGTTTTATCTATTACAATTTTATTCTTTGCAGCTTTACTTGATGTGGGGGTATGAAATCCCCTCGATTCTTATTTCAAAACCATCTTTTAATTTTCCAATTCCGTATTTACAACCAGTGATTTCGGAGGCAACAAATAGATTTGTTTCCAAATGCTTTGAAATTTTATTGACTTGAAATATTGTAATACCATGTGCAAGACTTGCTGGCAAAACGAGCATGTCAGCTAGGTGATCATCAACACTATGTGAGTTTTCAATAAATTGATTTAAATTTAAATCAAATTGTTTTGTTTTAATATTAAATATAGAATCAATTCCAATAATCGAACCCTTATCTATATTATTAATTAAAAGAGAGGAACCTGAATCAAGAGCTGTGTCTTCCTTTAATATGATTTCAATTTTAAAATCATTTTCGATTAATTTTTTTTCAATTAATTTAATTTGATTAGTTATTAACTTAGAAGGCAATTTAGAAAAAATACATTTCAATCCAGCATTTTTTACCGTTCGTTTATTTAGAATAATTGAATTAATTTTTTCAGATGGAAAAACTTTCAATTCAACTATTCCACCACCTTTAGGATAAAAACCCCTTTTGATAATTTTGATTGAACAGTTAATTCCCATTCGTGAATATGCCTCTCGTAAAACAATTTGAGTATAATCTATTGTAGGACTCCAAAGAACATTTGTCCCACCTGTAATTGTAAGTTTTAATTTTCTTTTACAAATTGCTATTAAAGGAATTAAAACTTGAAATATTAAGGAAATACTTCCAGCTGTTCCTACATTTTCTTTAAGGTCAAAACTTTGTACTTTGCCAGGAATAAATGTTAAACTTGTATCTCCGATTTTTACCTTATCAAAATTTGCATTACAAATTTTTTTTAGAATATTTAGAGCTGTTAGATGTTGAGGTTTTAGCCCAGGATTTTTTCTGTTTTTCCTAATATTTTCCACGATTATAGGTTGATTCATTATACAAGAAAGTGTGATTGCAGTCCGAAGGATTTGGCCTCCACCTTCTCCAAAAGATCCATCTATTTTTAGAAATTTCATGTTATTGGTCCTTATTTGGTTAATGATAGTTTTTTAAAAAAGAATTTTCTAATCTTTTTTATGAAAGGTCTTTTAATTGGAAGATTCCAACCATTTCATCTAGGACATCTGGAGGCTTTACAGTTTGCTTTATCAAAAGTGGATAAATTATTTGTAGGCCTTGGTAGCTCAAATAAACCCCTAGGAGAAGAAAATCCATTTTCTGCAGAGGAAAGAGAAAAAATGATAATTTCTTCTATTGATGCAACTATTAGAAATAAAATTGAGATTTATTTTATTCCCGATTTTGATGATCATCAGAAATGGGTAAAGCATATTGAAACCATAATTCCAAAATTTGAAATTGTTTTTACTAATGATGAAATGACCCAATTTCTTTTTTCCAAAAAAGGGATTAAAGTTGTTACCATCCCATTTACTAAAAGAGACATTTTATCTGGAACAAATATTCGTGGTCTGATTCTAAGCGATCAACCATGGGAAGATTTAGTCCCAGATGGTACCAAAAATTTTTTGAATGAAACTAATGCCAAACACCGACTAAAAAATCTCTAATTATAAATAAAGCCCAGCTGGTGGTTCAATGGAGATAATATTTGGAATATTTATCGATGCTTCCTGGTCCCACAAATGTTCCCAACAGAGTTATGCGGGCAATGTTAGCTCCTATTATCAACCATCGAAGTGATGACTTTGTTGAATTATACACCGATGTCGTTGATAAAACACAACAAGTTTTTCAAACCCAAAATGATATTGTAGCTCTTTCTGCCTCTGGAACTGGTGCAGTTGAAGCTGGAGTAATTAATTTAATTAAAAAAGATGATAAAGTAATAATTCCTGTAAACGGTGAATTCAGTAACAGACTCTCACAATTAATTGCTGGCCAAGGAGCAAATGTAATTAAACTTGAAACTCCACCAGGACAAAATGCCACCTATGATCAGGTAAAAGAAGCGTTTGATAATAATAAAGATGTCAAGGCATTTTATGTTGTTCATAATGAAACTTCTACAGGGACAATGGTAAATTATCTTGATAGGATATCAGATTTAACGTCCCGGAATGATGCATTTTACGTAGTTGATTCAGTTTCTTTATTGGGTGGTGTTGCACTTCCTGTTGATAAATGGAACATTGATGTTTGTATGACAGGTGCCCAAAAGGCACTTGCTGCTCCACCTGGAATTTCTCCCATATCTGTTAGTGCGAAAGCAAAAAAATACATGATTGAAAATCCACCATCTACAATGTACTTTAACTTAGCAAGATACTTCCATTATTATGAAGAGTCAAAACATACGCCGTTCACTCCTGCCCTACCCTTACTATATGCATACAGAGAAGCCTTGACAATAATGTTAGAAGAAGGATTAGAATCAGTATACAAACGTCACAAAGTTTGCTCTGATGCTCTTTATTCTGGACTCAGTGCAATCGGACTTACACCCTTTGCTAAAGAAGAAGATCGTTCCATCTCTATTGTTGCACTAAACTATTTGGAGGGTCTACAAGATAAAACATTTAGGGACACACTAGCTCAAAAATTCAAGGTATTAGTTGCTGGAGGATTTGGAGATTTGAAAGGTAAAGTATTCAGAGTTGGATGTATGGGTGAAGTTAGTCCTTATCATGTAATGCGAACAATTTCGGCAATTTCTTCAACACTAGCTATGATGGGATTTGAGACTGATGCTCAAGCAGGTCTCAAAACTGCAGAAGAGAAACTTAAAGACCTTTAATTCATGTAACTTAATATAAGGAAATTCGAGATCGATCACATTGACTTTCAACAAAGGTTCATTGATTCTTATTGATTACGTTGCCAAAGTTAAAGACACTGAAGAAGTTTTTGACACAACCTTAGAGGAAGAAGCAAAAAAATATTCTATTCATGAAACTAATGTAAAATACCAACCAAAATTAGTCTCTGTTGGTGAGGTTTCCTACCCAGTGCTTAAAGGGTTAGATGAAGCCTTAACTAAAACCGCAGTAGGTGACAAACTTACTGTTGAGGTAACACCCGACAAAGGCTTCGGAGAACGTGATTCCACAAAAGTTAGAATGATCCCCATCAGAAAACTTGGTGAAGATGCAGAAAAGGTTTCAGTAGGAGATACTATTGAAATTGATAACAAAAGAGGAATGATACGATTTATCGGTTCTGGGCGAGTTCAAATTGATTATAATCACAGGTATGCAGGAAAAACAATTCTTTATGATGTAAATGTTATACAATCACTTGATTCGGATCATGATAAAATTGAGGGCATATTAAAAAACCGACTTCCAGTGGAAAATTCAAAAATTGAATTTTCTATTAAGGAAAAAGAAGTAAACATTTCCATTCCCGAGGAAATAGTTAGAGCTGAAGGACTTCAGATAATGAAACATTTCATCCAATTAGATATTTTCAAATTTGTACCTTTATTGGAAAAAACTAACTTTATTGAAACTTATCAAAACAAACAAGCCCAAACAAAGAAATCTGAGACAAAGGAAATCAAAGCTCCTGAACCTAAGGCGACATAAATCAAATAACTTTTGTACTTTTTGCTAGATTGAAAGCTTTTCGTTCTGTCATTTCTATTTCTTTTAATATTGTATATCTTTCAGGTCTCAACTCTTGAGCAATCATTAATGCGTCAATTACTTCATTTTTCTTCACCCCAATTTGTTTGGCCGTAGTTGGCGCTCCAACTTCTTTTAATGTTTTAATAATCTTTTTCCAATTTTGTCCTTGTAACTTTGCCATCATTATAGAACCAATACCACATTTTTCTCCATGCAAACCTTTTCCTGGTGCAATTTTATCTAATGCATGCGAAAAAAGATGTTCGGCACCAGAACAAGGTCTACTACTACCTGCAATGCAGGATGCGACACCTGCACTGATTAATGCTTCTACAATAACTCTAGCATCCAATCCTTTCTTGGAATATTTACTTGAATTGTCCATTAATATCTTAGCACTCATCATTGCCAAATCTGCTGAATACATACCGTAATACTCTCCAGTTTTTTCATGACCTAACTGCCAATCTTTTACAGCAATAATGTTTGCAATTAAATCCCCACATCCACTTGCCAAAAGTCTTGCAGGAGCTTTTTTGATCACATCTATATCCACAAAAACTCCCAGAGGAGCAGTTGCCACAATTGAATGAGGTTTATCACTTTTTACAGAAACAAATGGACTCGCCATTCCGTCATGAGATGCCGCAGTTGGAACACTGACAAAGGGGATATCTAGATTAAAAGAGACCATTTTCGCCGAATCTACAGAACGCCCCCCTCCAATTCCCGCAATGATATCACTATCATCATTTTTAACCTCTTTTTGTATTTGATTTAAGGTCCTGATCTGATTATCTTTTGCTATATGCCAAACAAATTTGATTTTTTTTAATTTTAACGAGTTTTCAATTTTTTTCTTGAGAATCTTTTTTACATGAATTCCGGAAATTAAGGAAATTTTTTTGGGTTTATTCAAAGAAAAGAGAAATTCTCCAAATTCCTTAATGTTGTTATCCCCAACCACAATTAACCTTGGTAATTCCATGGTATGTGATTGCATGCGTTTTTCCTTTTTTGTCACTATTTATCATTTGAAGAGATCAAAAAGTTATTTAAAAGGGTGAATACCACTTACATTATCTCTAAAGGTGTATCTTTTGTCAAATAATGTCCAAGAAAAAATTCTACACGGAACCACTACTGTGGGTATCAAAGCCAAAGATGGTGTAGTATTATGTGCTGACATGAGAGCCAGTGCAGGTTATTTCATAGCAAATAACAACACTATGAAAATACAAAAAATTGACATCCATGCAGGCTTGACTTTGGCAGGCGGTGTGGCTGACGCACAGAATATTGTTGATATCTTACGATATCATTCAAATCTTCATAGGGTAGAAAAACATGGACCCATTTCAATTCACTCTCTTAGTAGACTCTGTTCACTCATATTTCACCAAAATCGTGGTTATCCATTCATGGCTGATATTCTTATAGGCGGATATGATGCAAACGGGCCAGCATTGTTTAATGTGGATATGTTTGGTTCAGTAGAAGAAAAAAACTATGTCACAACTGGAAGTGGTTCTCCGGTTGCATATGGTTTACTAGAAGAAGAATATCGTGGGGATTTAACAGTGGAAGAAGCAAAAAAAATTGCTTTAAGAGCGGTCAAAGCGGCAATTGTAAGAAACATTGGAACTGGAGATGGAATTAATATTGCAGTTATGGATAAAGATGGATTCCGCCTTATTACCGAAGAACAAAAGAAAGCAATCATTGAACTTTAGAAATTTACCCAATAAATAATCCCAATCAAACTTTCGTGATTTAATGCAAAGGAAACTTCAAGAAAAAGAATCGACTAACAGCCAAAATATAATGGCCACCATACTGCAAAGTATTCCCAAAGAAGCAAGTCTAACAAAAATAGAATACGAGGGACCTAGGATTGCACTTTACACAAATTCCCCACGCTATCTTTTAGAACACAATGATACAGTTTCAAATCTTGTAAATATTATAAAAAAACGGATTGTGATTAGGACTGATGAATCGATTAGAAAACCAGAAGATGAATCTAGACGAATAATAACAGAATGTGTCCCTGAAGAAGCCAAACTTCAAGGAACTGTTTTTGATACTGCCACGGGCGAAGTTTCGATTGAAGCAAAAAGACCTTGGCTACTTCAAAGAAATGCAACAGAATTCAATCATGCTGATATTACAGAAAAAATAGGTTGGAAAATTCGTATTAGAAAAGCAACTACAATACAATCTCGTACCATTCAGACGATCAAAGCTACACTAAAACAATCCTCTGCAGAAAGAAGTCGGCAACTAAAAGAGATTGGAGATGAAATTTTTAGACCTAGATTATCTCAAAGATCCGAAGTTTCTCTTTTCACCTTAGGAGGATTTGGCCAAGTAGGCAGATCTTCCATGTTGTTATCTACTCCTGAAAGTAAAATTTTAATTGATTGTGGAGTTAATCCAGGAGCTAAATCTCCAATGGATGCCTATCCTAGGTTAGATTCTCTCAATATCACCTTAGATGACCTTGATGCAGTTGTAATTGGACATGCACATTTAGATCATACAGGATTCCTACCAACTTTGTGTAAGTATGGGTATAAGGGCCCAATTTATTGTACAGAACCAACCCTACCCATGATGAATTTAATTCAACTTGATGCTATCAAAGTTGCAGCAGCTCAGGGAAGAGTTCCAATTTATTCTGAGAGAGACGTAAAACAAATAATGAAACAAACCATTACACTTCCTTACGGAACCGTAACTGATATCTCACCTGACATTAAACTAGTGCTTGCAAATGCTGGACATATTCTTGGTTCAGCCTTATGTCATTTCCATATTGGAAATGGAGATCATAACTTTGTTTATTCTGGGGATATAAAATTTGGAAAAAGTATTTTGTTTGAAGCTGCCAGTTGGAATTTTCCTAGGGTTGAGACTTTACTAATCGAAAGTACATATGGTCTAAAAGAAGACATCCAACCAACCAGACAAGAGGTAGAATCTTCTTTCATTAACGCAGTTAACAATACTCTTGCAGATGGAGGAAAAGTCTTAATTCCAATTCCAGCCGTAGGTCGGGCTCAAGAAATTATGATGGTAATTGATCATTATATGAAATCAGGCGAAATGGTCGAAGCACCTGTTTTTACGGAAGGAATGATTTCAGAAGCTTCAGCCATACACGAATCATATCCGGAATATCTTGCAAGAGAATTAAAACAAAAGATTCTACAAACAGATGACAATCCATTTGATTCAGAATATTTTACCAATATTGAACATGCAGACGCTAGGGAAGAACCTCTACGTGAAGACTCTCCCTGTATTATTTTAGCAACATCTGGAATGCTTGAAGGAGGACCTGTATTAGAATATTTCAAAAATATTGCTCCTGATAAAAAGAGCAAAGTATTGTTTGTTTCCTACCAGGTAAACGGAACTTTAGGGAGGAGAGTTTTAGATGGTTCCAAACAAGTTTCTATGCTTGGAAAAGAAGGCAAGGTAGAAGTTGTAAACATAAATTGTAGCGTGGAGAAATTAGATGGATTTAGTGGACATAGTGATTATAATCAATTAATGTCATTTGTTCAAAGATTAAGACCAAAACTTCGTAGGGTGTTGGTTAATCACGGTGAAAGAAAAAAATCTGAAAACCTTGCAATGAATATCAGAAGAATGTACAGAGTTCCAGCTCATTATCCTCAAATACAAGAGGCAATTAAATTATTTTAGGTCGTATTCAGGTTTCCATATTTTAATTCTTGAAGGTGCAACAATAATTCGTTCTTCTCCCAATCTTGCAATATCTGCACCTGCAGTTTTGGCAATAGAATACAAATCTTCCACAACTTTTCGAAGTTGCTCCACATCTTTTTGAGCTAATGGCGTTACTCTTAAAATCAATATCATTCCTTTTTTGATATCCTCCTTAATAGAATGAACATCACTTGCGTCTCGAATAGTGATTGCTTTCAAGTATGTGGGATTGTCCTGTTTTTGCATCCTTGATGAAAATGTAATCTACTCCTTCAAAAACTCTTCCTTAGTTTTAACTAATTTGAGTAAGATTCCATGCCTAAATTCTAAATTTAAGGTAGGATTCTTCTTTTGCAGGTTCTGTAATAGTCTCATTTTTCTTTGTGTCTTTGATTATTGTAACAAAACTTTTCTTGGCACTTGGTGCATCTGAATATCTTAAAGTAATTGACGATGCTAGTTCAATATGATTCTCAAGATTGTTTCCTCGTAAAATTGAAATTGGTCCCATATGATCTCTTGACTCTAACAAAATATCATTGGGTAGTGCAATTGCCTTAATCATTTCGTTTTCTTCTTTATTTCTTCCAACCACAAGCTTTGTTTCATTGGTTAGTCTGAAGTGTCTTCCAACTTTTAACAAGTCAATATCATTTATTGTTGGTGTTTCGATATGTTCAAACAAATCCTTAGCTCTTAATCCAAAAGCTGGATCAGTCAAAAGACATCCACCACCGGCATTAGGAGGGTTTTCAATTCCGTATTTTTTTGCTAATTCTAATTGTGATTTTCTAGTTCTACCTTTAATCATTCCAAGATTTTCTCTTTTGATTAGTCCATTCCTTTCGGGATCTGTTTCAGGTAGCAGTGCAGCTGATAAGGGCCGCACAATTTTTCCGATCAAACCTGTTTCTTTCTCGATTGTCCTTAATGCAGGAGCATGTTGACTCATTGGTCTTTGTCCTAAAACCTCTCCGGAAATAATAAACTCCGCACCAATTTCTTTCATTTGTTTTTCTGCTGCTTTAAACATCATAGATCTACAATCCACACATGGATTGAAACCTGCGCCCCTGCCATACTTGGGATGTTTGAGCATCTCGATATATTCATCTCCAAGATAAACTGTTTTGAGATTTACATTTAGATCGTCTGCTCGTTCTCTAATTTCAAATCCACATCCTCTTCCACAATCAAAATCACAAAAGGGAGTCTTAATTGCGACAGCCGAAACATCAAAACCTTGTTCTTGCATCATCCTTACGGCAAGTTGGCTATCTAAACCACCAGAAAGTAATGCTACCACTTTCTTTTTTTCATCAGCCATAATTTTTTACCAACTAATTCAATATACAAACTTTGCATCATACATAAATTATGAAAAGAAGATGATTTCTTGTGAAGGAACGAAGAAAAAATCTTCTTAAATTTGCCAAACAGATCGACTGTGACACTTTAGTTACATTTGAGCCTGAAAATCTCTTTTACATGACTGGATTTTGGGGTGAGGCT
Source organism: Nitrosopumilaceae archaeon (assembly GCA_024644385.1). Taxonomy (GTDB): domain Archaea; phylum Thermoproteota; class Nitrososphaeria; order Nitrososphaerales; family Nitrosopumilaceae; genus Nitrosomaritimum. Next base: position 73,928 of record JAHELB010000001.1, read on the forward strand.
ATTGGAATTTTGGAAAAAGGAGGGAATGCCACTATTATTGCGCCAGAGCTTGAAGTGGGACGAGCAAAAGAAGAGTCGCGTGAATGTAGTGTTATTACAGGTGAAAGGGGTGTTGGTATAATTTCATCATTAAAATCTAAAATCCAAAAAAATAAAGTTTGTACTGACTGTAATGATTTTTCTATAATGACCACATTGAAAAAATCCATCCCTAAAATTAAATCATCAACCATGCCATTTTACAATTCCAGAATTATAAAGGACGAAAAGGAAGTCCAAATTCTCAAAAAAGGCTCGAAAATAATAGATGAAATGTTTGAAATCTGTTCAAATAGGATGAAAGTCGGTCAGAGAGAGTCAGAACTTCAAGCAATCTTAATGGCATATGCCATCGAACAACAAATGTTTGATACTGGTTACAAATCCACCCTAAATCCACTCATTATAGCAGGTGGACCCAATGGAGCATTACCTCATGCACAGGTTACCCAAAGAAAATTCAAAAAAGGTGATCTTGTTGTGGTGGACTTGACACTAAGATACAAAGGCTATGTGTCAGATTCAACTAGAACATTTGCAATTGGTAAAATTTCAGATAAAGCGGCAGAAGCTTATGAAATTGTAAAAGAATCACAAACCCATGGAATAAATGCAGTAAAACCCAAAGTAAAATGCAAAGAAGTTGATTTTGCTTGTAGAAAACTTATTGAAGATAAAAACTATGGAAAATATTTTATCCACTCAACTGGTCATGGAATTGGATTAGAAGTTCACGAAGTCCCAAATGTCTCTTATCAAAGTGAAACTCTACTTGAAGGAAATATGGCAATTACCGTCGAACCTGGTATTTACATTCCAAAGAAATTTGGAATTAGAATAGAGGACTCTTTAATTGTAAAACAAAACCCAATTGTTATGCATAAATTTACCAAAGATTTAGTAACCATTTGAGGCTTGTTGTAGAAAATTTAGTCATAAAAATCAACTAAATTAATGATATATTTAGAATCTTCATTGTTTCCTTTAATGTCTCCAGTTTGCTTGTTAAGATCCCAACTATAATGAAAATCATCCTTATATGATTCAAAATCGAGAACAACCTGATAATTTTCATTTTCTAAATTAGAAATGACAACAGTTACCTGAGTATTTTTATTATCATAAATTTTCTCATTGGGATATTTTTCATTTATCTCATTTGAAATAGCGTCCATAACACTCAAGCCTTTATCATTTGGCCCTTTGTAGGACATTAAAGAATTTAATACCAAATTTTCCTCTTCTGTTAAAGTCTGGGGAAAGCTACTTTGCAAATCTCCCTTTGTTAATTCAGGTACTATAAAGATTATCAATATTGCTAAGACGGCAAGGTAAATGGGAGCTCGTTTTTTAATAAAATTTTTAAATTGCGAATTTTTAGGTTTTTCTTCTTTCTTTTTTGAATTTTTCACCATTTTTCTCAAATCTTGTTTTTTGCGGTTAAAATTAAAACTTCCCAGGGAAATTCTATTGTTTTATTTTTTAGTGTATATGGTTTTATATTTTCTCTAACTAAATCCCTCAATTCTTTTTTCCTTGTTGTATCAAGTGAATCTAATTTTTCTTTTAATGGTTTTGCAACATATTTCAGATAATTTCTCCAATAGATTTCAAATGTACCAGGATTGAATTTAAAAATAAAATCTTTAACTTTGATTTTTGTAAATCCCGCCTTTTTTATTTCCCTTTGTAATGCAGATTTAGTGCTAAATCTATCTAAATCAGGAGAACCAAGAGGCACATAATCTGGGATAAATTCTGTTACTGCATCAAAAATACTGCTAAAAAAAGGAACTTTTTTTGGATTCCCGTGAACGGTTATGCCTATTTTTCCAGTATTTTTGAGATTTTTTTTGATATTTTCAAGTGCTTTTTGTGCATTTGGAAAAAAAAACAGAGCAAATTGACATGTGATAATATCAAAAGGTTTCGAAAAGTAAAAATTTTCTGCATCGACATTAACAAAATCTAAATTAGATTGTAATGGGTTCCATTTTTTTGCGATCTTTATAGCTGTAATTGAGGTATCCCCTCCAACAGCGTATCCTGAACGACCCAATTTTTTCTTAATTTTATTTATTACAACCCCTGTTCCACACGCGAGGTCAAAAATTTTATCGGCTCTCTTGATATCTAACAATTCAATTAGTTTGGGAGTACTTTGAAATGGTCCTTGATTAACACTTGCCCATCTTTTATGATATCGGGGTGCTATTTCATTCCATATTGTTATATTCCGTTGCTTGTATTCTGAATGGTTTAATTTCATATTTAATTCTGTTTTTTATTTGAAATATCTTATGTAATCTCTTTTAAAAAAGAGTCTAAGTTTTCTCCTGTTTCATGAAAGTATCTATGCTCTATCTCCTCTAATTTTGTTTTCAATTTTTCATTTGGCAATTTTGTTAATCTCTCCTTAATTTCTTTATATTCAAATACAAGTTTCCTAAGCTCTGTTTTTTTCATTTTAATTTATTTTCAATCTCTTTTCTGATAAATTTTACAACTCTTTGTTTATTTTTCCAACCTGATGACCTTACCTTTCCTGAATCGATAACTAGTACTTCATTATAATTTGGATTTTTTTTATATCTTTTTGAACCTATATCATTTGCAATAATCATATCCGCATCTGATTCTTTTAATTTCTTTTTGGCCAAACCTATTAATTCTTTTTTTGTTAGATTTGCTTCAGCTTTAAACCCAATTAAAATTACATTTTTTTGAATTTTTTTTATCTGATCAATAATTTTTGGCATTCTTTTAAGGCTAATTTTGATCTTATTTTGTGTACTTTTGATTTTCTTCTTACTTTGGGTTTCTGGAATATAATCTGCTACAGCAGCAGCCATAATGACTATATCAAATTTTGTTTTCAATTCCTTTTTCACAGTATCAAACATTTCTTTACTTGTTAAAACTCTAATTACCTTTGCCCCACTGGGCGGTTTTTCAAACCCTGGACCATAAATCATTGTTACTTTAGAACCAGCCAAAATTAATTCTGACGCCAATAAAACTCCAGTTTTCCCAGAGCTTTGATTTGTAATCACTCGTACTGGATCAATATACTCAATTGTAGGACCAGCTGTCATCAAGACTTTTTTATTTTTTAAAACAGATGAAAAACCAAACTTTTCTAAGACAAATCCTAAAACATCTTCCGGCTCAGGAGCCTTTGCTTTTCCTTCAACCATTCGAGGGGACAGAAAGTCAATTTTATTTTTTAAAAACTCTATATTTTTCTTTACTGCTAAATTATCATACATTGATGCATGCATAGCAAGACACATCAAAATAGGTATTTTTGATCCAAATCCCACTGTAAGAACCGTGGATATTGGTGTATCATCAATACCGTTTGCCAATTTACCAAGTGTATTTGCAGTTCCTGGATACACGACAATCAAATCCGCTTGATTATAGTCTGCCAATCTAATGTGCTCAAGCTCTCCGGTTAGTTTTGTAATTACCTTATTTCCAGTGGCCCATTTGAAATAATCTGGTTGTATCAGCTTGGTTACAGCATTACTTGCAACACAAGTTATATCAGCTCCATGTCTCATAAACAATCTTGCTAGTTCTATAGCCTTGTATGCTGCGACACTTCCTGCAACACAAAGAACAACTTTTTTCCCTGTTAATTCAAACCCATGGGAGTTTATAATATCCAAAGAAGGATGATCTTTTTTTTTCTTTATTTTCTTTTCATTTGCCAATTTCTTCTCGTAAATTTTCCAATTCCTTAGGATCCATTGAAAACCAATGCTCTGGGGCAGGAAACATGCCTGATTTTATATCCTTGTTGTAATTTTCAATTGTCCTAGTGATATCTTCAGACAAATTCATGTATCTCTTTACAAATTTTGGCTTTATTTTGTCATACATTCCTAGTAAATCCTGAATAACTAAAACTTGGCCATCACATCCCACTCCTGAACCAATACCTATAGTTGGAACATTAATTGTTTCAGAAATTATTTCTGCAACTTCATGGCTTATCATTTCAAGCGCGATGCTAAATACTCCTGCTTCTTCAAGTTCTTTGGCGTCATCGATTAATTTTAATGCAGAATTTTTGGTTTTGCCTTGAACTTTATATCCCTGATACAACATTGTTGTTTGTGGTTGTAAACCTATATGCCCCATTACTGGAATTCCAACATCAACAATTGCACTAATTGTTTCAGCCATAGTAGAACCCCCTTCTAATTTTACAGCATCAGCCCCAGCTTTTATTAACTTACCAGAGTTTTTAATAGCATCATCAATATTTACTTGATATGACATAAAGGGTAGATCTGCTACTAGCAAAGAATTTTGTCTTGCTCTACTTACAGCTTCTGTAAACATACACATTTGATCCATTGTTACTGGAATAGTATTTTCATATCCAAGCATTACCATTCCAGCACTATCACCTACCAGAAGTACATCTACTTCTGCCCTATCGCATAACGTTGCAAGAGTATAATCATAACTAGTTATTACAGATATTTTCTTTTCATTTTTCTTCATATCTATTATGTCTTGAATGGACTTATGCAATACGAGACCTCTTTGTTAAATTTTTTTTAATTTCAATTATATTTTCTGAAAGATTTTTTTTATTATCAAATTCCCTTGCAATTCTTTCAAGAGTATTTTTATTTTTTTTAGATAATTTTTTACAACTTTCAATTAACAAACTCATTGCACGAGTTACGTTATCAACAATTGTAATATTAGCAGTCTGTGAAGTTCTCGAAAGTGGATTTAGATCAAACGTAATTACTTTCTTTCCAGCTTTTTTTAGTGCTAAAGTTCTATCTCCATCCTCCAATGGAACAACAATAACATCTGCCAACAATATTCCATTTTTATCAACAATTCTCCTTGCTGAATCAATACCGGAAAGAATAGCTTTTTTGGTAGAATCCAGGCCTAAAATTTCATTTGCTCCATTTTTTTTAAGCACATTTGCAATTGATTTTTTCCTTTTTTCATTTGAATAAAACAGATTTACCTCAATTTTTGAACCTGTTTGCTTTGCTAATCGAACTATCTCCTTTGGACACAATGCAGCTATATTTCCATTTACTGAAATTACCGGCATCTTTGCCAAAAGAATTTGTGCTGCTGCTGCCTTTATGGCGGATTTAGCAGATTTCCCGGTTTTTTCACCTAATAAATAATCAAAAGCTTCTCCTCTTCCTTGGGCAAGAAGACCTTCTTTTGCTACTAAACCCATATCAAAACCAGATACAAGCTTTTCTCTAATTAATAGTGATTTTGCCCTTGGATGGGATTTTGGAATTAAAGACATTTAGATTAAATTAATTTTTAAGAACTCTTGCACCTTGCACATCTAACTGTGATGTAATAATTTTCCCTTCAGGATATTTTTTGAAAATTTTTAAAACTTTATCTTCAAGTTGTTTAGGTACCATTGAAAAAATAGTTTCACCAAAAAGCGCAACACCACATTTGATTTCATTAAGAGTTAGTTCATCAATTAATTTTTCCATCTTTGGAGTCATTACATTAACATATCTTGCAAATTCTAAAGACATATCTTGAAAATGTTCATAATCCTTTGTTGCAAGTAATTTATCTACCATTTTTCCTCCTAATCCATTAATTTTAGAGAGGTTTTCTTGTAGAAATTCATGGGTAGATATGGGAGAAAAACAAATCATGATAACAGAAATATTATCTGCCTCTATTTTTTTAACTTCTCCAATTCCTGGTGCACCTGGTTTTACCCTTATTTCAAAACCACCATGATACGATGCCAAGACATCACCTAATCCTGTTTTACAATTTATTTCAGCTCTATGTGCAATTTTTCCAATTTCAGTCCTATCTAATTTTGTATCAAGTACTTGATCAAGTGCATATGAAAGAGATAGTGCAACAGCTCCACTAGACCCTAAACCAAACCCCACAGGAATTGATATTGTATGCTCGATATCAAAGAAAAAGCTTTCAAATTTTTTTAATTTTAGGAATTCATTTAATACAAATTCAGATACATCTGTTTTTTTAGATTGAAAACCATTAATTGAAATTTTAAAATTTGAACCTTGACTAGTTTTTTGTGATAGGGTAACCTTAGTAGTTACTCCTTCCTTGATTGAAAATCCGGCACCCATCGAACCAAATTTTTCAAAATCAATTCCCATTCCATCATAATGGGCTTTAAAAAATCCAGTAATATGTGCAGGACAAAATGCTACGGCCTCCATTGATCTGAATTTAAACTATTCACAAAATATAAGAATATGGCTTAAATTAATTATATTAGTATAAATTGACTAAATTCATTCGACGCCTACAAAAAATTGGAAGCAGTATTTTAGTTTCTCTCCCAAAGGAATGGGTGGATGCAAATAATCTTGATAAAAGCAGTCAGGTAGAAATTGAAACAGGGCATGACACGATTTCAATTTCAGCAAATAAGGAAACTCGTCCAGCAAAGGAATTAGAAATTTCTTATCCTTTATCCAAAGAGGAAAACATTGTAGCAAACATTACAGGGGCTTATCTTTTAGGATATGACATAATACAAATTAATTCTAAATCTATTATTCCTGGAGAAGATCGAGAAAAAATTCGAAACTCTATGAGAGGTTTAGTTGGAATGGAAATCATTGAAGAAGATTCCTCTAAAATCAACATGCAATTTCTTTTAGATACCACCACGCTAAATCCAGAAAAAATTCTAAAGAGAATGAGTTCCATTGCTCTTGGAATGTATGATGATGTATCAAATGGTTTGATTTCTGATGATAAATCAAATCTTCAAACATTATCAAAAAGAGATGTTGAAGTTAATCGTCAATATTTCCTCTTAGTTCGTTTGATTAGAAGTACGCTTGTTGATAAAAGACTAGCAAACGTATTTAATCTTGAAAATATTGATATTTTAGATTACAGAGTCGCAGCTAATCTTTTAGAAAATGCCGGGGATACTATAGTTGAACTATCTAATTTTATTTACAGTTCTTCATTATCAAAAGAACTTTTAAAAAAAATATTTCTAGATGTACAAAATTTTAATGGTTTGGCAGAAAAATCTATTGATGCCTTTACAAAACCTGATAGAAAATTAGCAATAGAAGCAATAGCATCACATAAAAAATTTCAAGAAAGGCTTTCTAAACTTAGAATTACCATAGGAAACAAAAAACATATTCCAATAGATTTTCTTGATATTGTATACATGTTTGAAAGAATTGCAAAATCATGGGCTGATGTAGTTGATCTCATAAAACCCATCTACAATAAATAATTAAAATATTTTTTTCTTGGCTGCATAAGTTAAAACTGCACAAATTGTTTTTGAGTCTTGGATTTTTCCAGTTTTAATCATACCGAGTAGTTTTTTTATGTCAATTTTTACTACAGATAAAATTTCATCATCATCCAAACTCAAATCGGCTATTTTTTTAAGTCCAGAGGCCACAAAGCAGTGAATAACCTCGGTATTGTAGCCTATAGAAGGATAATATGTGATCAAAGGAGACATTTTTTTTGCTCTATAGCCAGTCTCTTCCTCTAATTCCCTATAAGCACATTTTAAGGGATCTTCTTGTTTTTCTAGAGTCCCTGCAGGTATTTCTAAAACATAACCATGAGGATATCGATGTTGTTTAACAAGAATTAATTTATCGTTTTCATCGAAGGCAAGCATAGCAGCTGCTCCTCTATGCTCTATCATTTCACGTTTTACTTTTCGACCTTCAATTACTCCCTCATAAACACTAAGACTTAAAATTTTTCCTTCAAAGATCTTTTTCTTTTTCATACAAAACTAAATTTTTTATTATATTTAATTTGTTTGATATACAAGATGCAGTGTTGAAGATTTCTTTGATTCAGTTATTGCCAATTCTAACCATTTATGTAGGAACATTATCTTTTTGGGAATAAACAAATCCGCCCCTTTTACATTCTCAAATTTTTGTAATTGATGAGTCAATTCATCCATTTCAAAAATGTTCTTACTAAACATAAACAAAACAATTTGATTTTTTGCAATAAAAGGAACCTGTAAGAATGAATCTGAAAATTTACTCTCTAATTTTTTTAAAGTATTTTTAAGATCCCTCTCAATCCAAACAAGAACTGCATGTGAAATAAATCCAATAAATTTTTTTGGATCGTAAACTAAAGTAAACTGAATTCCTTCATTTTCATTTAACTTCTCAATACATCTTGTTACAGTTTTAGTAGAAAAATCAGTCTTAGCTGAAATCCTATCAATTTTCTGTCGTGGGTCTTTCATTAACTGCTCCAAAATTTCTAAATCAGTTCTTGTTAAGTTAGAATCAAATCCAGAATTCTCAGCCTCAAAAATTGATAACACTCTAACATCCTTCATTAATTTTTTTGCAAGTTCAACCTTATCTTTTAAATTACCTTTAACAACAATACCACAAACAGTAATACCCCCAACACAAGGAACAACAAAAAATGGTTTTCCGACAAGACTAATTTGTTCTGAAATCTCTTGGATGTTTTGACCTGATACAACAATATACAAAACACCTAATCCTAATACGGGGGGGTCAACCTTAACGGTAAAACCTTCAATAATTTGAGCTTCCTCCATTTTACGAATTCGGGCACTTACAGAACCACCTGAAATTCCTAATTCTTTCCCAATCTGCCTGTCAGATTCTCGACAATTATTCAATAACCTGCTTAATATTTTGATATCCAATTTGTCCAAATTAACACCTTACCTGATATTATACAATACAAAAGTACCTATTTCCTTATAAAATTGTCTGTACTGTTACCACTAGACAACAAACACGTTAAATATCTGACAATAATCTGGATATTCATGGAATACCGATTGAGATTGGCTAAAAGAATGTTATTTAATAAAAAAGGCAGTCTCATAGGAGCCGTCTTAGCGGTAACTATTGGAATTTTGGTAATTCATGTTAATTTTGTAATTTTTCAGGGTTTGTTTGATGCTATTGTTCGGGACATTAGCAATTATCGTAATGGAGATATCCTTGTGACAGATGAGGCAGACTACATAGACAAGTCTGATTTAGCTTTAGTGAATTGGTTTGAGCGAATTCCATTTGTTCAAGGAGCAACACCGAGGTTATCATCCTCTGCCGAAATTAATATGACGAAAAATGGAAACTTGATTGAGGAAACCAGAGTTCCTGTTGTTGGAGTTGATCCATTACGAGATGTAAAAGCATCTACTGCACATGAAACCGTTGCTGAAGGAACCTATATTCTTAATCGAAATTCTGTAGTTTTAGGGAATAACGTCGCAACTGATCTTGGTAATGCACAAGTTGGTGACAGTTTAAAGATGCTTATTGTTGACAGATCAGGTGAGGATCAGATTAGAAGATTCACTGTTGCTGGAATTGTAAAATCCCCTGGAGGGCAGGGTTTGGATTACAGTGTGGTAATGCACATTGATACCTTACGTGATATGATGGGCAGATCAGGAGAATCTGGTTCCTTTATGGTAAAGCTAAATGATCCCACCAAAGCATTTGAAGTTAAAGAATTCTTTTTAGCTGCATTTCCAAATGATGATTTTATTGCTGAAACAATAGAAGAATCTGCCGAAGAACAATTAGCGGGTTTTAGATCTGGAATTGCAATGATAAATTTAATCGGATACTTTGGCATGATGTCCTCAGCTTTTGCAATAGTTACAATTCAGATGATGCTTGTAAATGGAAAAACAAGAGAAATTGGAGTTATGAGATCAATTGGTGCAAAACGCAAAGATATTCTAATTATCTTTATTTTCCAAGGAATGATTATTGGAGCTATTGGTGCAGGGGTAGGTACAGCTGCTGGTTTGGGATACACCATTTATGCCAAGGAGACCAAGATGTCATTTATGAACAGCATTCCTTTAGAAGTAAATTACAACTGGGAGAAAATAATTCAGACTGCTTTGCTATCTTTTTCTTTAGCCATACTTGCATCTCTATATCCATCCTACAGGGCAACAAAACTATTACCAGTGGAGGCGATGCGAACTGTCTAAAGTTCTTGAGGTAAATAATTTGACTAAAATTTATGGAATGGGAGAAAACAAAGTAAAGGCTTTAGATGATGCTTCGTTTTCTATTGAAAAAGGGGAATTTGTTTTAATCGTGGGCAGTTCTGGATCAGGAAAATCTACTCTTTTAAACATGATTGGACTATTGGATAGGCCTACAAAAGGAAAAGTCTTCATTGATGGAACTGATACCACGAAACTAAATGATAATAAAATTTCAGCCTTTAGAAATAAAAAGTTAGGATTTATTTTTCAATTCTCAAATTTACTTACTGATCTAACTGTTTTAGAAAATGTTTTACTACCAAGACAAATTGCTGGAACAAATGGCTCTGCTGAAAAAGATGCAAGAGAACTTTTAAAAATTGTAGAATTAGAATCTCAAATAAATAAGAGAGCAAACAAAATTTCTGGAGGACAAGCTCAAAGAGTAGCCATAGCACGAGGATTAATTAACCGCCCTTCAATTGTTCTAGCGGACGAACCCACAGGAAACTTGGATTCTGTTACTTCTAAAATTATTGTGGATTTGATGAAATCAATGGCAAAAAAACTTAATCAAACTTTCATTATCGTAACACATGAACCAGATCACTTTGGTGATGTTGATAAAATAATCACAATTAAGGATGGAAAGGCCTTTGAAGGAGAACCCTTAGCACACCCGGAGATAATTGCATGATTAATTCTAAACTTTTGTTTTCATTTGCAGTAGTACTACTGACTCCATTTTTAATAGATAACTCATTTGCTCAAATTAATTCAGGTGGATTTGGTAAATCACCATTTGAGCGCGATTTTTCAGATGTGAAATTCCTTGATGCATATTTTGGAACTTTAAACCAAAAAATTGAAGTTGAACCTGGTGATTCAAACGTTCCATTTACTGTAGTATTTGCAAATGTTGGCACTCAAGACATCACAGGAATTAGGGGGCAACTTTCTTTACCCTATGGATTTTCAGGTTCCGATGGTCCAGGTTCAATTATCTTAGCTGACAGTGATTCAAATTCTTTAGCAGGAGATAATTTTCACCTTACATTTTTTGTAAATATTAATACAAATACCAATATCCAACAGTATCCGGCTTCAGTAAAGGTTGATTATTCAAGATTAAGAGAGGCTGGTGTAAGAACAGCATTCTCGGATTTTTCCTTCAAGGTCACAGGGGATAGTATAATTAATGTCAAAGCTATGGAACCATTTCTTACCTCCCTAAAAACCAATGATGTGATAATAGAAATTTCCAATGCAGGAACTGCACCTTTATCTAGTGTAGAAATTGTTGCTACCAATACCCAAACAGAAATGGCATCCACTACTTCCTCTACTACGAATATAGAAAAAGTAGTAATATTAGAATCTAATTGGGATGTTGGAAATATTGAACCAAAATCCTCTAGAGAACTAACTGCAACTGTGTACGTACCGGAAAATCTAAGGGGTACCACCTTGCGTATTCCCTTATCCATTTCCTACTATAACGCCCATGGAGATTCACAAACTGTAGATAAAATAGTAGATTTTTACATTAAAGGACTAATTGATCTCAGAGTTTATGGAATAGGTGTAATTGATTTGGCAAACACCCAAATGGTAATTGGAGAAATTATCAATGAAGGAAATGAAGATGCTTTATTTAGTTTCGTATCTCTTGAGCCTCTTGGTGATTCAAACATTAGACCCCAAATACAATTTATCGATGAGATAGAAATTGATGCACCTGTCCCATTTAATATTCCATTAGAATTTGATGGGGAACCAAAATACGGAGAACATGAAATTAAAATTACGGTGAGATACAAAGATAATGTTAGGGATGAAATATTTCTTCCCTACGAAACTTCCATAATGATAGAGGAACCATCAAATGATAATGAAAATGAGGACAACACTTTGTGGATAGCTATTCCGATTGCTATTGCAATTGGGATTGTTGTTTTTGTATTACGTAAACGTAAAAAAGAAGAAATTGAAAATAGTTAGAGGAAATTTAAAAGGACAAAAAATTAGAAGGTCTAAATGGAATTACATCAAAAACTTACAATTTTAGGCGTGATTTTGTTGTTGGCAACCTTTATCCTTCATTTTTACCATGAACAAGATCAACCTGGCTTGGGATTCAACTATGCATATGTTACTGGAATTGCAATGTTAATTGCATTTTCTGTGAGTTTTTTATTATTTAACAAGGACAAACTAAAAGATTCTAAAAAATAAATCTGATTTTCAAAATAAGCCAAAAATAAATTATTTAATAATTTCTTCCTTGAAGTCTTGAAAAGTCCATGTAGCAGATTTTTAATTTGAATTTAATTTAGAATTTTTTAAGGAGTGGTTTTGGAATTTTTTTTGTAAACAAAAACAATTCTAGCATTTTCTTGTAATTCTTTAGGATTTCCATCAGTATTTTTTTCTAAAAAATATTTTTCTACTCTTTTTGCCACCTCTTCTGTATCAGCACCAAAAGAAATCCAAATTCCGGTGTCTTCGACATTATGCAATTCAAATAATCCTTCGTCTAGATTTTTTGTTATTCCGACAAACCAATCAGAATAATCCCCTTCAAATTTACTCATGTAAGTCTCTATTCTCTTAATTACAGTAAGATAATCCATAATATGATAATCCATAAATCAAGTTTATTTACAAACATAAAATGTTTTAAGTTTTATTTGATGATAAATGAAAATTAATGTTCCATTACGAATTTCCATTCCAAAGATGAACCTTATCGTTTTACAATAAGAAAAAAATTATACTCGTTAAGATTGTGTAAAAACTGAAATTATTTTTTGGAAAAATAAAAATCACTAAATGTTTTTCATTTTATTGTAAATAATCTTAGGAAACCTCTAATGACAACTTGTAAATTCTACAGATTTCAAAGATGAGTGTTAATGCACTGTGATGATAAAAGAACTATTTTTGCCCTTAAGCAATACATTTTAGATTCTATACTAGAATTACAAGAGGCATTTAAGCAATTAAAAACTGAGGATGATAAAGGAAAGAGATTGCAAATCCAAACAAGAATTGATGACCTTGAAAAAACCATCAAAGAATCAACAAACCAGCTTTTATCAATAAAATAATTTAAGAAATTATTTTTTTAAAGGAAGAGGATTTAAGAAAGTTCATTTTTTTTGGAAAGTCCACAAGAGAGCAGAGCATAGAATTTCCCTATTCTTTCAATAGGATCCTTAATCCCCGTTTGACACAATTAGGAGATTTGGTAAACCCACTCATTTTTTATAGAAATAATTCTTAAGGACAAGATTTAGAGCTTTAGAAAAGCTACATGAATCTTGATTTTTCTTAATATATTTTGCTTGATACAACCGAAGTAATTTATTGACATCATCATCAAGTATAATACAAAATCTTTTAACCATAATTTTTTTTAAAAAAACTTTCTTTATTGATAGAATTTATTTTGATTATCAAATTTGTAAATTCTTTTTAATTATTCCCAATAGTGGAAATATGAAAAACAACAAATTTTTTATTTAAACAAAGATACCTACATCAAAAAACAGAAGAATTTTTTATTATTCTTGTTTTTGGAAATTTGAAAAATTAAAAGGAATTTGAAATAAAAATTTTGTTACAATTTTAATTAAAAATTCTTAAAAATTTTTTTGGAAAATAAAAGTCAGAGATGAAATAGAATCTAAGAATTAATGAATATCTTAGAGTTTGATGCTGTTATCATTTCTACCATAGAAATAGGTATATTTTCTTTTTTAGAAATGTCTAACATTTCTGAATGATGCTCTTCTTTCAAATGATTTAGAAATTCTTTTTCTTCAATACCGTTACGCTTGTATTTACAAGAAGTAAATACACAATTGAAATTCACGAATTTTCTACATTAAAGTAGGAATTTAATCATTTATTTCTTCATCGTCTTCTATGATTTTTCCCATTTTTCCAAAAAAATACATTTTTTGAATCATTTCCTGTAGAGATCCTCTTTCATCTTCTACATCCTGTTTGTAATGCCATAATTGGGATATGCAATCTATTTTTTCTTCTTCGGTTAATTCCCCAATTTTTACTTCATTATTTTTGTATGTTATTGTGAGATATTTTGGATTTTCTATTAATTTCTCCTCAACTTCATCCATGATTTTTTTGATATTGAATGAAGATAAGGATATAGCAGATTTTCAATAAAAAACTGATAAACGAGTCTGGATTCTTTTAATTGCAACAACTAAGATTATAAGCTATTACTAGATCAAGCGATCATGTTTAGGGATGAGATTGAGGTCCCAAAGGAGTTACGGGAATTTATGCTAGAAGGAGCAGAAGAAACTCCGCTTGGCCAAAAAAATGGTGCTAAAAAACAATATCGATATGGAAACTTGCACATTAGAGAATATGAAAATAAATTTCTAGTTCATTCCGACAAGGTAGACCCTCGAAAAGATCCTATAGGACATTTACTTTATGATGCACCAGAAGTTTTGGTAGGTTTGGGATGTGCTATTTTTGGAGGACTTCAAACCGGGAAATTATTATTTAATAACAACAAATCAAAAAAATTCGTTTTATCCTCAGGTTTATTGTCTTCGATATTAACGGGATACCTGGGATATACGGTTACAAAGAAAATTAAAAATTATCTGGAGTAATTCTTTTGTCAAGGACTCGGACCTTAAAGGTTCTAATCAAACTACTCCCTTCAATACTAGCACTAAGAAAAGACCGTAGAACATGGGTTAAACAGGAGGGTAAAGACATTGATATTGAACATTATCGTAAAAATGCTCGCAAAGTGTTAAACACTTTCATAACTTTAGGTCCGGTCTACATCAAACTTGGGCAATGGCTTTCCTCAAGAGCAGATATTTTACCCCAACCTTATTTGGAAGAATTAGCTAAACTTCAAGATAAAGTACCTGCAGCTCCATTTGACCAAGTAAAACCGATAATTGAAAATGACCTTGGACCAATAAATGAAAAATTTGATACGATTAACCCTGATCCAGTTTCTGGTGCATCCTTAGGTCAAGTGTATCGAGGATCTATATCTGGCCAACAAATTGTTGTTAAAGTAAAAAGACCTGGAATTGAAAAAATAGTATCACAAGACCTTGAGGTGTTAAAAAAAATCCTTCCACTTGCATTAAGATTTGTAGACCCTAACTTACGATTTTCAGCAAAAGCGATGCTTTCTCAATTTATTGAAACCATTCATGAAGAAATGGATTATACAAAAGAATCTTCAAATCTAAAAAAGATTAAGCATGATTTAGAAAAAAGCAAAAAGGTGATTATTCCCTCAGTATATGATGATTATTCGTCAAAAAATGTATTAACCATGGAATACCTGCCTGGAATCAAAATCACCAATGTCGAGGCATTAGATGAAAAAGGAATAGATAGGCAACAATTGGTAATTGATGTCCATCGTGTATTTTTTACAATGTTGCTTCGTCATTCACTTTTTCATGCGGATCCCCACCCTGGAAATATTTCAGTTACCGATGAGGGAAAACTTATCCTTTATGATTATGGAATGGTGGGGAAGCTAGATAATGAAACTAGATTACAATTAATCCGTCTCTATCTTGCTTTAGTTGAAAAAGATCCACCACGAACAGTAAACGCGATGAGTGATCTTGGAATGCTAACTCCTGATTTTAATCGATCTGTTATTGAAAAAGGAATAGAGCTTACCGTTAGAGCTATGCACGGAAGAAAACCTGATGAAATGGAAGTTCAAAGTCTAATGGAACTGGCAAATAAAACAATGAGTAAATTTCCTTTTATTCTTCCAAAAAATCTTGCTTTGTACATGAGAATGGCATCAATAATTGAAGGAATTTACAAACAACATAAAGTAGATTTTAAATTTATTAAAGTAGTACGAGAAATTTTAGAGGAAGAAAGTCTAATCAAAGATGCTTATATTGAAGAATTAAAGTATTCATTTCAAAGATTTGCCAAATCAATAGATGCAACTATCTCCATTGCACCTGAACTAAAAAAATTTATTGACGATAATAGATCTATTCAACTTTTAAATTCTAAACCTAAATCAAACGTTCTCCTTCCTGTAAGTATTATTTCTGCTGCAATTTTCGTCGGGTCTGCAGTTTTGTTTTCTTCAAATGAACCTATAGGTATCACAGGAATGATAAGCTCTCTAATTTTAATGGGGATATTTACTATTTTTAGAAAAAAATAGCTATTCTATTTTAATTTCTTTTCCATGTTTTTGAACGGGAATAATAATTGTTAAAACCCCTTGGGAATATTTGGCAGAACTTACCCCATCATCTTCATTTTCTATATCCACCGGTAACTTAATTTTTTTATCAATAATGTTGGGTCTTTGGTTACATATCATTTTATGAATATTCTCATCGGGGGTTTCCTTGCATGCTTGAATAGACAAGATATTGCCTTCTATGGACAATTTGATGTCTTTTTTCTGAAATCCTGGAACGTCAATTAAAACAGTTAACTTGTCCTCATCTAGATGCATATCTACGGGGGGCAAAACAAACTCGTAAAATTCTCTCGATTTGTTTCCAATTTCTTTCATCATTTCTTTAGCCATAGATTTTACTAGTTCCATTTTGAAAGATATGCTCAATTTTTGGTTATAAACCTTGGTGAGAATTTTTTATTAAATATCTTAATTTGAACTCAATTTTTTGAAATACTTTTTGTTACATAAATAATCTTTATTTTTTTTAATTTGATGATTTTCCATCTTTGGTATCTGATATAATAAAAGTTTCAAATTTTTGAAAATTAATTGAATCCAAATATGTAACATTTACCTCAACGAAATATGTACCGCCTTGAATCAAATTTTGAGCTACAAAGAAATCCTCATTCCAATATCCTTTAGAATTTGTTTGACCTATCAGTTTCGTTAATTCCTTTCCGGTTGAATCCTTTAATGTTACATCAATTTCTGCTTTATTGATTGCACCCAAACTTTGATAGAATTGTGGACGTGAATTTATTGATTTGTCAAAAACCTTTATTTCTATATCATAGGTATCATTCCAAAATGTTTTGATATCCTGTTGGACCAAAACTATCATTTGTGGTTGCAATGATTTATCTTTTAATTTTGTTGGAACTGATTTTGGAACTGTAGTTAATTTTATGGGATCTAATTCATTTCCTCCAAGCAAATAACTATTAATTGAATAATTTTCGTTCCCGACACCTTTTGCATAAATTAAAATATTTTCAGAATGTATTACAAAGGAATTTCCCATAATCTTGGTTCTAGCATTGTTAATTTCTAATATGCTTTCACCCACTACAAGCGAACCTGTTGTTAAAGTAGGAATTATTCGATCAAATCTAGAAATTTGATTTTCACCAAATTCTAGAGACAGTATAACATCCTTATCTTGAGATTCAGCTATAATTTCTTTATTTTCAAGATCTGCAAATCCAAAGGGAATACTAGATACTAAAATTAGGGGAAATAAAGAAAACAAAACAATTTTGTTCAAGGTCATTTTGAAATGTCTATAATATGTTTAAAAATTTTTAATAAAATCTTTAATTCAAAGCGAGTTAAAATTATTGATAGATTTTTAATCAATTACTTTCTCTAAATTGGTATTAATGATTGTTGTAATCGAAGGTGGTGATCAGGCAGGAAAAAAAACCCAAACAACACTACTTTTCAAGGCCTTGAAAAAACGTAAAATAAAGACCAAAATTTTTAGTTTTCCTGATTATTCCACGCCTGTAGGTAAGGAAATTAGTCAATATCTAAAAGGAAAAAGGAAATTTCCTCCCCAAACAATTCACTGCCTGTTAGCAGCAAATAGGTGGGAAAAATTAAATGAAATTTTAGAAGCTCAATCCAAAAATTCAGTTTTAATAATGAATAGATATTATCAATCAAATTTAATTTATGGCCTCGCAAACGGAATGAAAAAGAAATGGTTGGAAAATTTAGATGCTGGTCTTCCAAAGGCTGATCTAATAATATTACTTGATGTTTCTCAAAAAGAATCATTCCACCGAAAGAAAACAAAACGTGACAAATTTGAAAAAAATGAAGAATTTTTGAAGAAAATATCCAAAATTTACCGCGAAGTAGGAAAGAAAAAAAAATGGAAAATAATTAACGCATCCCAATCAAAGGAAAAAGTTCACCAAGAAATTTTAAAAATTTTTTCTAGAAAAATAGGAGTATGAAAAAAAATTATTCAGATATCATAGATCCTATACATGATTTTATCCGGATCTATGATCACGAACTTGAAATTATTGACAATCCCATTTTTCAAAGATTAAGACGTATTAGACAACTTTCCGGTGCCCATCTCACATACCCCGGGGCTCAGCATACTAGATTTGAACATTCTTTGGGTGTAATGCACATCGCAAGCCAAGCAGGAGCAGTCCTAAAAGAAAAGGGAATTTTAACCATGGATGATATTGAAATTTTAAGAGTTGCCGGTCTTTTACATGATATAGGTCATGGACCTTTTTCACATCTATTTGAAGAAATAATACAACAAAAAAATTTTTCCCATGAAGATTTTGGAAGAGAACTAATTCTTAAATCAAAAATTGGAGATAATTTATCTAAAAATGGATTTAATAAAAGACTGGTAGCCAAAATAGCTTTTGGTGATTCAAAATTTCAATACCTAAACGAGATTGTATCAGGTGCTCTTAGTGCTGATATGATGGATTACCTTTTACGAGATGGATACTTTACAGGTGCAGAACATGCAAAAATTGATCATAAACGAATAACACAATCTCTAGATGTTCATAAGAAAAAACTCGCATTAGAAAAATCAGCATTATATTCCTTTGAATCTATGATGCATTCCCGGTATCAAATGTTCAAGGCAGTTTATTTTCATAAAACCGTTAGAGCAGCAGAGGTAATGTTGTTAGAAGCCTTAAGACAATCTGATGATGAATTTGGTTTTACGTCCTTTAAAATAAATGAATTTGTCAAACTCACAGATGAATATGTATTATCAATGCTCCTATCTTCAACTTCCTCTAAACTAAAAAGAGCTAGAAAGCTTGCAGAAGATTATCAAAATAGAAAATTGTTAAAATGCGTTTATGAGCGAATTTTAACAAGTAAAAAACTATTAGAAAAAATCAAGACAAATGAAATAAGATCATCCATTTCTAAAAAGTCAAAAATAGACGAAAATGAGATCTTTGTTGATAGTTCTGTAACTCCCTCAATTCCTCTAACTCCATCTAAAAAGGAATCACAAAAAATTATTCTAATTACCAATGAAAATGACAAAGGACAGGCACAAGAATTACATATATCTAAAATTCCAGTTGTCTTTTCAATATCTGGATTTATGAATATTTTAAGAGTGTATACGCCTCAAAAAAACAGAAAAAAAGTTGAAATTGCCGCAAAATCAATCTTGGGTGAGCTGAATTAATGAAAAAAAAAATTGTGATTAAACTTTCAGGAAAAATTTTTGGAATGGATGATGTCAAAGTTTTAAAAGATTATGCCTCGTTTCTTGTAAAAATAAGTAAAATCTGTCAACCAATCGTGGTTGCAGGTGGAGGAAATATCGCTCGTCACTACATCTCCCATGCAAGGTCTTCGGGAGCTGATGAATCTACCTTAGATGAACTGGGAATAGAAATCTCCAGGTTGAATGCAAAACTTTTGATTTATACACTGAAAAATAAAGCCTATTCTCATCCTCCAACTACTTTACAAGAGGTCAAACATGCAGTTGATGATGGTCTCATCGTTGTAACTGGAGGATTACATCCTGGACAAAGTACTAATGGAACAGCTGCCTTAATTGCAGAAAAAATCCAGGCTGAACAATTTCTCAATGCTACAGACGTAAATGGAGTCTACGATATGGATCCTAACAAATACAAGCGAGCAAAACAATTCAAAAGAATTGAATTAAGAAATCTCAAGAATATGTTGGTTCATGAGGATTCTATTGCGGGAGGGTATGATTTAATGGATATTGTAGCTTTGAAGATTATTGAACGATCTAAAATAAATACTCGTATTTTAAAAGCGGATCCAAAAATTATTGAAAAAGCCATTAAAGGTGATGATGTAGGAACCAAAATTGTTTTGCCATCGAAATAGTTATTCTACTAATTCATGTTGAATTGTAGGACGATCTTCAGTCCATATTTTAATAACAGGCTCGGGATACTCAGGCGTTCCTGATTCTCTTAATTTTTTAAAAATTTCTAAAGCTTCTTTTTTTTCTACTCCCTTTGATTGAGCTTTTGTAAATCCATCTTTATCTACAATCACAGCAACATACCCATCTTCAGATTTGATAACTGCAGTAAAATCTTCTTCACCTACCGGAAAAAACTTACCATTAATTTTTTTTGTTGTTAAGGTAAGCATTCCAAACCCAGCAATTTCAAATAATTTCATTTGGGATTTACTGGATCTAATTTTCCCTTCTTGAACGGCCTGAAAATATTGCACAACATTTTTTCTTTATAATGGTATAATAACTATCTCAACGTTTAAGATATCATGGAGGCAAGTAAAATCATTGAATCCTAAGATATTTGTTATAGCAGCAATAGTAGTCCTAGTTGGAATTATTGGTGTTATTTTTATTACAACTTCAAATATCGATACGTCAGAGAACGGAACTCCTCAAGAGATTCAAAACCAGGTAGAGTCAATAACTGTGGAATTAAAAGAAGTTTCAATTTTACAGGTTTCTGATAGGGCAGCTACTATAGAAATACAATTCAAACTTGATAATCCCAACTCCAGGTCCGTTATAGCACAACTTTTACAATATTCACTTTATTCCATTAGTGATTCAGGAGAGTATAAGGTAGCGTCTGGAGAAATTGGAAGTAGGCCAGAAGGGATGGTTGATGGTTCTAATTACTTTACCCTTCTTAGCAACAATTCAGTAATTCTTAAAGAGAAAATTGTTTTGGAATATCCAGGAAATTCCCCAGAGTTGATGGCAATTCTCCAAAATCCTGATCCAAATTGGAAGGCAAAAGGTACTGTCTTTTTTAATCTCAGTTCAATGACCAGTGGTCAAGAAAACGAGATTAATTTTGAGTCAAGAATATGAATACTCCAATAAAGTATCATAATTTTTCAATTTTATGATAATTTGTTTTTAGATCAAATATATTGACAAAATTATAAAAGCCCGTACGATCGTTTTTTATCAAATGGCAGAAGCAGGAATGGCAGCATATGGTGCAGCAGCAGGAGTCGCAATTGCTTTAGCAGTTGTATGCTTTGCATTACGTGGTAAAGGACATCCAGAACCACTCGATTAAACAAAGGACTTTAATCCTTTACAATATTTTTAATTTAATTATCCTTAGATAATCCTAGCATTTCTGCTAGGGAAAATTGTTTAGAGTGCTTTTTGCTAATATAGCATCTTTGATAGTACTGACAGTCCAAGCAATTTTGTGAGGGCTCTAAAATAGGAGTTTTTTGCTCATTTAAAAGATCACTTAGGACTCGAACTCGTCTGATTACTTCTTCAAACATTTTTTTATCTCGCGTCAATGAAAATGAAAATTCTTCTCTATCTCCGGTAATGTAGATTATCATTCCCTCCATTTTATCATAAATCCACAAACACGCATTTAGGTAAAGTAAATCATTAGCATGGGGTGATTTGGGAGTACTTTGAGCGGGCCTAAATAAGATGACAGTATCATCTACCTTCATGTCCGCCTGCCCGGTTAATTTTATATCATCTATACCAAATTCTTTTGGTTCACTTCCATACTCCAATTTTCGGAGCAATCCGCTAAGCAGATCATTGAACCCCCTCCTTTCAACTCCTTTGGGATCTGTTCTGTCATAATATGATCTTCTTAGGCATTGGACGACCTCCTGTAAATGAATAGTTTTAAAATCATCAACATCAATTGCTATCTCCAGCTCTCGACCTATAGAATCTACTGCATTTTTAATTATACTTCTATAATCTTTATCTCCCATCATGATAAATCAACTAGAAATATCATCCTTATAGGTTAATTCATTATCTTTATTAGAAATTTTGAAATTTTATCAGAAAAGACCAGAGCTACTACATGAACCCCAAATCCCAAAACTGCTCCTAGGACAAGATTTCCCGTACCGTAGTAAATTCCTAAAAATATCGCAAGAGCAGGTAAAGTAAAGATCATTGCCAAAAACGTGCTAATCCAGATTGTATTAATTATTACTTTGGTAGGAACTTTCTTTTTTTTAGAGGGAAAATTTGCCATTTTTAGGCTTAATCTTCTTCAAGAATTAATTTAGACATTGTAATTTCTGTTGGGATTTTTTGTTCCACGGCATAAGCAATAGCTGCCAAATTTCTTACCTCATAAGCAGTTAATTTTGTAATTCCAATTATCGTTGCAAAATTGAACATTTTACTAAAAGACCTAAGTGAAGATTGATAAATTTCTAATTCAAATGCTCTTTCAAATTCTGCAATCGCATCCAATTCATTTTCTGTTTCTGGTATCAGATTTTTGTACTTTGAACTACTTAGCTCATTGAACGCATCTCTAACTGAACCAGCACTTATCATTCGTCCCAGTAACTCTCTTGAAGCCCCTGTAGTGGCAGACACAATCAAATCATTTATTTGATCTTCTGTTAGTCCCCAAAACTTGCCACGGATTACACTTAACAAGTTGTAAAAATCAATATCCATCCCTATCAGTTTTGAAACATCCGTGTTTTTCATTGCTCGCCCTAAGTTCTGAAACAATATTTTATCAAAATAAAGATCAAAAATTTGAATATTTTTTTTATCATTATAAAGAGCAGCTGCTTTTGCAATTTCTTCTCCAAATTGTGCAGAGCTTAAACTTGCTACTGCCTCCTCCAAATCTTTTGCAACCAAGGCTTTTAGCACCACATCCCTTTGTTTTATCAATTCTTCTGCTCGGAGATTGATATGAGATTCAATTTCTTCCTGAGATTTTCCAAGAATTTTTCCTTTTAAGACTGATTTTAAATTCGAAATAATGAATTTCATGTAATATGCGTTAAAGATACTCTTATCACCTGCCATCTTTGCGATGGAATAATGAACATCTGCTAAATGTCCTCTTAATGCATTTTCTATTTTTTGAGAAGAATAAGGTTTTGCAACATCTGAAATTGATTCCCCATAAATAGTATTTTTAATTCTAGTTACCAATTCTTCCAAATCTCTTGATTCAGCCAAAGTTTGAAAATCAGCTTTTTTTAGTAACCTACCTCTTTTACTGTATGATTTGACTGAGGCATAGACATTATTTGCGCCCATTTCATTGGATCTCGCTTGATAACTGATTTTAATGTTTGGCGATGACTTTGAAGGGGTTGGATTTTTCAGGTAATTTCATTGAGGAATTTTATTGCCTCATCTTTTTCTTGTTTTGTTAGTTTTAAAAATGCCTCCAAGATTTCTTTTTGAATTACTAAAGAATCATCAGAAATATTTTGTAGTTTTGAGAGGTCAAAAGGAAGGAGATCTTTGAATTTATCGTCGCAAAAACCTTTGACATATTTTTGAAAAATTGAGTAGGTAAAATTTGGGCTTGTTTTGGAAAGATTAGTTAGGATTTTTTCAAATGTTTTTTCTTTAGGATCAGATTTTAAAAAAAACTCTTCTAGTAAATTTTCCTTATTTTCAATTTCCTTTATAGATAAGGCAATTAAAACCCCTTTTCGAGTCAAATGATAAAAAGGAATTCCCTTTTCCTGTAATGCCTTGGGGCCTCGTTTTAGTGGCAACCTTCCATCTTCTTCAGCAATTCCCATAGGCAGTAGAATCTCATCAAGATCCCGAAAAATTCCAGAATAGATATTTTTCCAAACAATTCCCTGGCCTTTGGCTATCTCTTGAGAAATACCCGTTCTTGTACGGTCTGCAGGATTTGTTTTACTAGACAAAATTCGAATAATAGATCTTTGCCGGTTAGCCTCGCCAGTTAGGCTATTATCTTTAGTCTTGAAGGTATCAAATATTGATAGTTTTGTGCTTGACTTTACCTTCATTTATTCACCACATATCACAATTTCCAAATTCTATGATAATATCTAAATAAACTAAAATATAATAATTTACAATTTTACCAATTTTGTGGTCTCAAACCTTATATAATTTTCATTTTCGATAAATTTAATGAATTCTAGGAACCACAAGTATGCTCTATTACTTGTGGCCGCAGTAGCCATTACAGCAACTGGGGCAATGGCACAAGCTTTTGCCCAAAGTGTTGACGATGGTATGGACGGATATGTAAAAGGAACCAGTGGAATTTACACAGGCAATCCTAACGAATGTTGGTTTGATGACGGCGAAGGCGGCTATCTCCCTTGTATGGTAGATACAGGTGATATGGCATGGATGCTAACAGCTACGTCATTAGTACTTTTCATGTCTCCAGGAGTCGCATTCTTTTATGGCGGTTTAGCCAGATCAAAGAATGTAGTCAATGTACTTGGTATGACCATAGTTGTTATGGGTTTAATGTCAGTACAATGGGTTCTTTGGGGATACTCGTTAGCCTTTGCTCCAAACGCTGATGAAGGCGCCAATATGTTTATGGGAAGTCTTGATTATGCCGGATTCAACATGGTATCGGCCTGGGCACCAATAGGTGAAGTAGGTCCATGTCATGACACATGGTCGGCAGCGTACCAAATGAATGAGTTTAAGGAAGGCGACGTTTGTAGTCTAAGTTGGCCTGGTACTGTTCCACATCAATTGTTTGCAATGTTCCAAGGTACATTCGCAATTATCACACCAGTCCTAATTATTGGTGGATTAATTGACAGAATGAAGTTTAGTGCCTTAGTAATATTCGTACTCTTATGGGGAACCTTCGTTTATGACCCAATTGCACATTGGGTTTGGGGAGGTGGTTTCGTAGGAGGAGGTGGTTTAGACCTCGATCCAGAACTATCACCGTCATTTGCATTAGACTTTGCTGGTGGTACTGTTGTACACATTTCTTCAGGATTCTCTGCATTGGCAGGTGCCATGATCCTTGGCAGAAGACTAGGATATGGTAAAGTTCCAATGGAGCCTCACAACATACCTTTGGTTGTACTTGGTGCATCCATTCTATGGTTTGGATGGTTTGGTTTCAACGCAGGAAGTGAAGTAATGGTAGACGGCATTACAGTAAGCGCATGGACAGTAACTAATACTGCAACCGGTATGGCTGTAGTAACTTGGGTACTTGTTTCATGGGCTCATACAGGAAAACCAAGTATCGTAGGTGCCGCATCTGGCGCAGTAGCAGGATTGGTAGCAATCACTCCGGCTTCTGGTTGGGTAGGTCCTATGGCAGCAATAATTATCGGTATTGCAGCTGGTACAATTTGTTATGCAAGTATCGCATTCAAGAATGCACGAAAATGGGACGACGCTCTCGATGTATGGGGAGTACACGGAATGGGTGGTCTTACAGGTGCAATTCTGACAGGTACATTAGCTAGTCCACACGTGTGGGATACTGGAGACGGTATTGGCGCATGGACTGGTACTGCAGAAGGAATGGAACAGCAAGCAATTAGCATAATTGGTGCAGCAGTATCAATCGCTTATGCATTTGGTGTTACTCTTGTAATCCTGAAAGTAATGGATGCCGTTTGGCCTGGCGGAATCAGAGTCACTCCTAAAGAAGAGGAGATTGGTCTTGATTTGGCTCAGCATGGAGAAAGAGCATACGTAAACGAATAGAAAACCTCTATTTTCTTTTCTTTTCTTTTTAAATTATTTTAAATTACACGTTACCAAATTCTAAATTAATTATGTTAATCACTACAAAAGATTTAGAATCAAAACTTGACCAACCTAAATTACTAGTAATTGACACTCGTTCATTTAAGGAATATTCAGAAGGACACATTCCAGGAGCTGTCAATTTGGATCTTTTTGCATTCCATTGGATAGATACAACAAAACAAGGAATACAAAATTTTAACCACCAAACAGAGATGATCTTTTCTTTTGTGGGGGTTAATTCTGAAAAAAAAGTGGTGTTTTATGATAATGCCAGTGGAATGTTGGCAGCAAGAGGTGTTTGGATGTTAGAATATTATTCACATCCAGATGCATCTCTTTTAGATGGGGGAATAACCAAATGGAAAGGAGAAAATCGCCCAATCGAGATAAAATCAAACCATTTTCAACCTTCAAAATTTTCCGGAAAAATTAATCCCAGAATAATATCCAGTTATGAATTCATTTTAAACAATAACAAAAATCTAACAATTATTGATGCCAGATCTGAGGAAGAATATAATGGAAAAATTGTAAGAGCAGCACAAACTGGACATATCCCAAAATCTATCAACATTGATTGGAATCTCAATCTGAAAGAAGATGGAACCTTCAAATCTGATGATGAACTCTCCAAACTTTACAAAATGCCTAAAGATTCTCCAATTGTGACTTATTGTCAGGGCGCTTATCGCGCTGCAAACACGTTTCTTGCTTTGAAGAAACTTGGTTTTAACAATGTCAGGGTTTATCTAGGTTCTTGGGGTGAATGGGGAAACAAGCTAGAATTACCCGTGGAAAAATAAGCCATTTTTAATTAAATGGATTTTTTGGTATCAAATTTAAAAACCAGTTTTCAACATTTCAAATTATTTTGAAGATTACTTTTCCATAGGAAAAAAGATCATTGATATGAATAAATTATTCGTGACTGTTATTAACAAAATTAGTAGAACTAATACTATGAAAAATAACAATATGTCGCATCCATCTTCAAACGAAGTAATGAGACACTCAATAACTGCAAAACAAACCGTTGTATCCATACAAAATATCTCAAAGAACATCAGAGAATATTCTCTTAGAATGAGAGAAACCATGGGTACCCTTCGTGAAAGTGGCGCTATCCCAGAGATGGCAGAAGCAATACGTGAAGCATCTTATGCTGTTCGAGATACTGCAAAAGACATTAACGAAGCAACCATAGAGCTGAAGAAAAATGGTGTCATTGTAGATACTGCAAGTGCTGTCGAAAACACTCTGAAATCTGCAGAAGAATCAGTGAAAACTGTAAAAGAAATTACGAATGATGCTGAAAAGGTATCACCAAACACCACAAAGGCAGTTCATGACGGGTTTCAAAGAGTTAGGAACGAAACTAGTCAGGTAACTGACAAAGTAATGAAAGATGTCAAAAACAAAGTAGGCTCAAAATGACTAACCACAATATGGGGAAAATAGGACCAAACTCAATCCTATCCATTCTTTCTATTTCTGATTCTGCAAAATTTAATGGATTTATTCACCTGTTAGAAATTACAATAAAAGTTGGAAAACATTTTCCGCTCATTATACTCTCCCTAACCAGTCTAAATCTTTTGTTGGCAGCTAATGACTTTTTTGCAAATAGCATTAATTTTGCGATACTTAATTCCATGTTTGCCACTGGGGGTTTTGTTTCCCTTGTACAATTGTACCAGAGCCGTAAAGCCAATTCGGTTGGATATGGTTCCAATAATCTAGAAATTCAAACGAAACAACTGGAAGAATTCAGAAGGTAGGTTGAAACCATATGGAAGGGAGAAATACTAGTAAACTACATGAAATCAAAGAAACTGCATCAGATGCAGTAGAAATAATGCGTCAGCTAGGTACTCCAGGGGTACAAGATTCTTTGAATAAAGTAAAAGAAACTGCAACAGTGGTAAATGAAATTATACAAAATCTCAAAACACCAGAAATCATAAAGAACATTGAAAATTTTCGTTTGATTTCAGAAAATATGAATGAAGTCTCAACAAAGATGGAAAATACTATGGAAAGGCTAAGGGATACTGGTGTAATTGAAGAATCTACAGAATTAATAAAATCTGCAAAAAATCAAATCAATTCATTTGGTGTTGGTGAAGATAACATTAATGGTCAAGAC
Organism: Nitrosopumilaceae archaeon; assembly: GCA_024644385.1. GTDB lineage: Archaea > Thermoproteota > Nitrososphaeria > Nitrososphaerales > Nitrosopumilaceae > Nitrosomaritimum. The sequence goes on from JAHELB010000001.1 coordinate 101,901, forward strand.
CTCCGTGAGGTAAGTCTAGCTACTAAAGAAATGTTGGTATCTCTCAAAGATCTAATGGTTGAATTACAAGTAACTGTAGCATCCTCTACAAGATCAGGAACCATTTGTAATGTAAAGGAGACTATCTATGAGGTCTCAGATATTTACAAAACAACAATAACACAGGCTAATTGATAATATCAATTTTAAAAAAATTAATCCTGCTAGATTTATAGCCAGACTTGTAAATTTTTTCTAAATTGTTCTAGTACAAAACTCCTAACTCTTTTGACGAAACTAAAAAAAAATTACTTTTAGAATTATTCGTTAGAATTTCCTTTCCATATGACACGTTGTGGAAATGGAATTTCAATTCCTTCAGAATCAAGTGCATTTTTAATTACTTCCAGTAATATTGGCATGACTTCGGCTAGGTCATCACGTGGATGCCATACTCTTACCCAAATATTCACGCTGTTATCACCAAGCTCCGTTACCCAAAATGTGGGGCCAGGTTCCATTAGAGAGTATGTTACATTTTTTTCAATTGCCTCCTTCATTACTGCCATTGCTTTTCTGATGTCTTCCTTGTAGGCAATCCCTACTGTAACATCACTTCTCCTTACCTCAGATAATGCAAAGGTGCGGATATTGGATGTAAACACTTTTTCATTTGGAATCCTTACAACTGTTCCATCAAATTGTTGAATTCGGGAAGAAAAAGTGTTGATGTCAATTAAAGTTCCAGAGACACTTGAATCTGGTAGTTCTACGTTATCACCCTGCCTCACTGGTTTTTCAATCATTAAGAACAAACCAGAGATCAAATTAGAAACTACAGATTGAGATGCAAAACCGATTACAATACCCAAAAATCCTCCAGCTACAATCAACCCGCCCAGATCAATTCCTTGACTTGCAGTTGCCGCCAATAGAAAAATGACAATAATTCCATAATAGATCAACTTGTCAAGACTTTTTGCAGTATCCTTTGGAATGGTTGGTGCAAATCTTCTTTTGAAAACCATGCGAGCAATTCTTGCAATAATCACTCCTGCCATTACAATTATTGCAGTGATTAGGATACGACCAACCGTAATTCCTGTATCCATTATTTGAGTATCTAAAATTTCAAAGGCCACTATTCAAAACCCCTATTCATGATGAATGTCTCTTTTATCGATTTAGGCTTTAGTCTTAGAGATAGATTCCATTTTTTTTCTTTTTTCGTCAAAATGACATGATGAATCTCTATTATTTTTCCTCCAGGTTCGTTTTTTATTTTGGCATCAATATCATCAATATGAGCCTCAAATGAATTTTGAAGATAGTACATCTCATGATGTCCCACAGGGAAAACTAATTTCCCAACCGTAATTCCTTCGTTTAATTCGTTGGATATGGTTGCCCTAATCTTTGCAAAAACATATGGTTTAGGTTTTTCAGATTCCTCAAGTTGTGCTACTTTGCCATACATGCACAAATTTCCATTTTCAGGAGTTCCATACAAAGCAAACCTGGAATGCATTGGTTCGCATGTAAAGCAATCAAAAAAATCCCGGGTATTGTCATTATTTAAAACAAAAATCCCAATTTCAATGGGAAACTCCAACAACACACTAGATGCTGAATTTTTTTCAATAAAGAGTGACTCTTTTAGTCGTAAAAACATTAGATCATTTGTCTTTTTTGATGGGAGATTCAAAGGTAAAATTGGCGCAAGTTCTAATTGTAAAGTATCTTTTTTTCCTGGAATTGACTTTCGTAATTCCTGACCTTCCGAGTTTTTTCTATAATATGAAAATTTGTTTGTTTTTTTCTCAATTAATATTTGAGTTTTAGGTAAATGTAGTTCTAAA
>JAHELB010000045.1 GCA_024644385.1 Nitrosopumilaceae archaeon
TAAAGACAAGCGAACTGGTATACTCTGATGTCGATAGGATATCTCAAGTTTTTTCTAATTTAATCTCAAATGCACTAGCATTTATTCCTGAAAAAAATGGAGTCATAGAAATTGGAACCCTAGATGATTCTGATAAAATAACTTTCTTTGTACGAGATAACGGTGTTGGTATTCCAAAAGACTTGCAAAAAAATATTTTTAAAAAGTTTTATCAAGTAGATACCTCTTCAAAAAGAAAAAAAGAAGGTAGCGGTTTGGGTCTTTCTATTTGTGAGGGAATAATTAAAAAATTAGGAGGAAAAATGTGGGTTGAAAGTACGCTAAACCAAGGAACAACTTTCTTTTTTGATTTACCAAAGGCAAAAATTTCTATGGAGCATTTTAAATCTTTAAAAAATCCGCATGTTAGAAAAAATTAAATTCCAAAATTCTTTGCCAATAAATTAAAAGACATGTCCACGTTGATATTTTTCATCTGGTTATAATGGGTATACAAGCGTCCAACCTCTCTCTACAAGAATAACAGCGGTATCTGTTTTGACACATGCAGGAGTACCCCTAGCTGATTTGAAAACTAGCTGAAGATCATCGTTGCAAGTTACATTTGCTGGCTTTACGCCACTTTTGATTTGCAATTTTGGTGAAGGATCTACTAGACAATCAATAGAATACATATAATTCAGAGCCTTACGGAATGGCTCTTCGGTTAGGAAAAAGGAAACAATTTCGATATTTGATATTCCCTTTGAAAATGGAATAACAAGATGGCGAGAGCAAACCAAATCATTTTGAGTGGGAACTTTTTCGGTGAATTTTTTCTCAACTCCATCATGGAGTACTACAAATTGATCATCAATGCTTCCAATATTAACATCCACAACATTTCTGGGAATTTTTAGTTCTAGGACTCCATCTCCATAGGGTACAATTTTAAAAGCTAATTTAGTTCCCAAAGCCAACATTTTGACGTTTGTAACTTTTCCATTATCTATTAGATATGGTATTTCTTGGGATTGATAATCCAACTCTCCATTGGGGAGATAAAAGTATCCGATAATTCTATACTTTTGCCATTCCTCTTCTGCTAAAGAATCTGAAATCCCAAAAACTGAAACGGAGAGAAAAATTATGGAAAAAATAATTGAAACTTGTAAAAAGTCCATAAATAATTTATAAGAATTTTGTTTTTAATACTTCTCTTGTAAATCACTCACAACATAATTTTATTAGTGATGGTTTTTACTCTGAAAAATTAAAAATTGTGTGAAAAAATTACACATTTCTCATATCTCTCCTAAATTGTATGCTGCTCAAAAATTTGTTTCCAAAAATACAATATTTTTGGTTTAAACTATCTATAAATAGAAATGCCAAGGTAAAATTTTGTGCCAGTAGATCCTGTTTGTGGAATTGAACTTGATGAAAATTTGGCAGTTGAGCATGAATACGAAGGCAAAAAAATTTTTTTCTGCTGTAATGGCTGTAGAAGAATCTTCCTCAAAAAACCAAGAAAGTATAAAAAAAATCTCTAGATTGGAAAGGCCCCACACATTCTACAAAACCTAGAATTCTCTGTTTTATAATGACAAAATGGGCAGGAAACCTCACCATCTGAATTTTTTTTTGGAATCCCGAATAGCTTTTTGTAAATTTCAAAATAATGCATAGATTCCTTTGATCTTAGTGTGATTCCATATTCGTCTTGTATTTTCTCTTTTCTTTTTTTAAAAAGTTCATTACTAATTATAGTCTCAAATAGGTTTGTCAGGCCGCTTGTTCCAGCACCATCTTGCATTGCAGATTTTTCCCTCCAGGCTATTTGAAAAGGAATTTTATTCTCAAAGGTTTTTCGCAGTATCCATTTTCCAAACTTTTGACCATTCTTAGATCTCATCTTTAGGCTAGCTGGAATTTTTTTTGCAAGTTCGACTACTTCCTTATCTAAATATGGTGATTCTACACAAACCCCAAAGGAATCTCCTATTTTTTGAGTTGGAAAATGCATAATCGAGCAAATTCTTTGTATTTCCTTTTCAAGTTCTTCCTCGGACTTTTTTTTAAGAAAATTATATCCCGCAAATAACTCATCTGCCCCGTCCCCTGTAACTATCCCCCCTGATCCACTCTCTTTTACGGACTTTATTGCGATATACATTACAATATTATTCCTAATCTCAATATCGTTAAAATTCTTCAAAATGGAAATAGTGCCTTTTATAGATTCTAATATTTCGCTAGTCTCCACATTGATTATTGCTAGTGGAACGTCAAATTTTTGGGAGACTAGTTGACAATACGTTAGATCTTCAGAAGGAAAGTCTTTTGCTATAATTGAAATGGCTTTAGGTTTTTTCTCTTTAAGAAAATAGGTCAAAATGGTACTATCTAGTCCTCCAGAAAGGGAGATTGTATCGGCTTTGACTGATTCGCATGCTAGTTTTAATTTATTGTACAAGTTTTTGGAAATTTCTTCCAACAGATAAGAGCAGGTTTGAAACTATAATAGGGTAATTGCTTTTTTTCAAATAAGCAATTCTCAAGCCCAAAAATAGATTGCAAACTTTAAATCAAGTAGCAACTACTTTTGGATTCATGCTACTTCCAGCAGAAATTGAATCAAAAACTCTAATTCCAGCATTACGAGCAATTCTTGCCAAAAAATTAGCAGAAGACCACAAGGTACGCGAAGAAGAAATCTCAAAGATGCTCGGAGTAACTCAGGCTGCAGTTAGCAATTACATCCGAGGAACCCGTGGGGATCCTGCCTTAATTTCCAAACTATTATCAGAACCCGAAGTCGCAAATTTGATTAACGAATTAACCGAAAACCTATCTTCGGATATGGCGTATACTCCTTCAAGCCTTTCCAAATTTATTGGTCTTTGTAATTATATAAAATCCAGCTTGTTAATCTGTGAAATTCATCACAATCTTGAATCAAACATTGACGAGAAAGTTTGCAAGGAATGTGAGAATATGCTTCTTAAAGGCCCTGGAAGCGTTTACTAAATTTTCTTTAAAATTATCTGGATGCTAGAAAGTGTCCGTCCTAATTCGTGGATTGGTTCGCTATCTACTGTAATCTTTTGAATTTTTGATGTCCCCTTCAAAATGTTTTCAGTAATGATATTTGCTACGGCTACGGCATTTGGAATTGAATCTCCTCTTGCCCTAATTGTAATCTCTTTGTGTTTTCCAAAAATAGAGATGGCATCCAAAGCTGACTGCATAACAGGATCATTATGAATCGTAATTACAGACTCTGTTGAAATTTCGATCTGCTCTTGACCATTTTCTGCCTTTATTTCCTCCATGAGCATTATTCAACCTATCAGGAATTTTGAGTTCTTTTAAGTTTTATCGACCATTGGTCCACTTATTCAAAATAATCAATTGGAATATTTTGATAATCTCCATTTGGAAGGACCCTTCTTATTGTAATTGGAATGACTTTTTGTTCCAATTCTTCCATAGAAATATCCAACGAAATTCTGGCATTTTTTGGGATTGGAATAAAAGGCGGAGCTCCAAGTGATAATTGTAAGGCCCTTGCTCCCATGATTCTTGCCTTTTCAAATCGTGTAAGGGTTGGTGGTCCAATAGTTATTTTTCCTTTCTCACATGGAATCTCTACTGGTTCATGCTCTTCTACTGTCTCCACAATTTCTCTTTTTTCAATTTCTGCTAATTTTTTCTCTAGTGCAGCTTCTTGCTGTTCTGTTAGAGGATCTGCGTCCTTTCCCCCTTCAGTTAATTTTCTGTAAGTTGCCAAGGCTTTGTCCAAGCCAGCATTTACCTCTAACTCAATTGGTTCTTCCTCAATGTCACCAGACACATTTGGCTCAACAATAGGATCGTTGATTTTAGACAAGTATCAAAATTCCCTCAAGGCGTAATATATTCCAACAAACCCAATTTACGAATGATTTTTTGAATGGTCGAACTAAAATGAAAATTTCAAAAAATTGGTATTTTTATCCTGTAATGTCAGAATTATTTTTTAGATTTTTTACTGCATTTTTTACATAGAATTGGACCCTTTGAGGTGAAAACCAGCTGGGCCTCATTCTCCTTTGCACCACATTGAAAACACTCTGAAATTCTAACCATGTTTATCATTGTAATTTTCATTTTTAAATTTTAATAGATTGGATAGTTGGGACAACAAGATCAAAAAACTCAAACCAATACCTCATCTTGTAGAAGGTATCTGCAATTGGATAGGAGTAATCTCTAAAATCCGATTTTAATCGAATTTTTGTTGTTTTTATACATTGTTATGCTGTTCAGTTACAGACATTTTGTTATATTCAACACCTTTTTACTATTTTTTGAATGTCAATCAACACCCCAGACATCCTAAAGGGAATTGTACTTTTGGCTGGAGTTGCCCATGTAATGTTGTATTTTGATGGTTATTGGCATGACGTGTTCTGGTTGACTGCAATCCTATCTGTAGGAATACCTTTGATCATTTACAAAAAGACTCCAAAACCTAAAAAAAGAAAGACCCAAAAAGTATCAAAGGAAAGACCAGAGATAAAGCATTTTGATGATTAGTGTGAAATACTAGTTTACATTCATATTTTTTAAATTATAATTTATTTTTTCATCCCACGAGTCTGCAAACATGTGAATCAAGAAATTTATACTACAAAAAATTCATACTCAAAATTGGGTCCAAATTCAGTTTCAAAAAAACAACTTGTCTTAGAAATAAAAAATAAGAGTAAAATTTCTTGTGATTTAAAACGTCATTTATCGCCACGGACTGTTGGAACTATTATGAGGTCAATTCCCCTTGAAGGCCATGCTCATCTAATGGGAAAAAATATTGCGTATTTTGAAACAAATATAGATTCTGGAATTGAGAGGCCCCGAAAAGAATTCAAAAAGGGCGATGTTGCTTTCTTGTCATCAACTGGAAGTATTTGTTTTTTTATTGAGGATTCCATTCCAGGTAAAACAATGACTCCAATTGGTAAATTAGCCGACAATATTGATGAATTAAAACAACTCAAACCCGGTGATGTCTTTATGCTTTATGAGGAAGCAGGTTGATAAATATAATGACCACTAAATCCACCTACACGCTTGATAATTCCTTTCTTTAGGGATTCTTTTAAAAATACATTTGCTGCTGAAACCTTTACTCCGGTTTGTCTTGCCAGTTCGTGAACAGTAATGGCTTTGGAGTTTTGGATAATTTTTGTGGCCTCTTTTTCATTAATTGTTACGGTGATTTCTGCTTTTTTTGGACCTCCTTCTCCCTTGTCTTTTTTACCTTTTTTTTCTTTTTGAGTAGAAGGACTTGCCTTTTTTGTTCCAGCCATATTTCCCTGAAAAAAAATTCCTCTTATAAACGATGGATTCAAAGAACCTCAAAATTGAATTTTAAAAAAACGGATCGTAAAATCTCGGTAAAAAATTTTTCAACTATAAATAACATCCATACTATTGCAATTTATGGGCGTTATCTCAAAGGGAGCAAAATGTAATGTTGAAGGCTGTGACAAGGATGGAGCACGTTCTATTAACACTACCAAGGTGGAAAATGCAAATCTGCGAGTAAACTCTACTGGTAAAAAGAGTGTATTATGCAAGGAGCACTATAAAGAGTACAAAAAAGAATCTAAAGATGATAGAGATCTTGAACGTGCTCGTTTTGATAGATTCTAGAGTTATTTCCTTTTATGTTTTTTAGACTTTGCTGGGTTTTTGAAATAGTCTTTGCTTAGTCCATCATAGAACTGCCCTAATTTTTTATACAGTCTTTTTGGTTTTCTTTTTTTCTGGTTGCTCAGTACATACAAGGCAAGAATTGGAAACGCAATTGTCGCATCAGCATATACAGTAATAATTCCTTCATGGGAATCTTGAACTTTTCCCCAACTCTTACCTTCTTGAAGTGTTGCCCCTGAGAGTCCACCTGTATCTGGTCTTGCGTCTGTTATCTGGATAATATAGTCTTGACCGCCATCATTTCTACGAAGGATTTGATCAAGTAGTGGCCCTGTTTGCTGAGCTGTATTTTTTGGAACGCCCCCACCCAGCTCAACTATGCCTGATTTTTTAGAATTAAAAAGAATAGAGGCTTGTTCGATAATCTCCCTTACAAAATCTAAATTGTAAATTTTTCCTTCCAGTCTTTGTACTGCCAAGTTTAGTGCAATAGAGGAATCCTTTATTGTTGAAATGTATACCGGAACATCATAGTCATAAGCAGTGGTCACGAAACTTTTTTCGGGATGTTTTGATTTTTCCTTACTTATTTTACCCATTAAATTACAAAATTCAGCAGTTGTAAATGGCTTGTCAGGAAAATCTTTCCCAAACATGTTTTGGATTATTTGATCTTGTGCCTCCAGGGTTTCATAAAATTTAATGTACACATCTCTAATCCTTACTATCTCATTTTCATATAATTTCATATCATCGACTTCGGAATGTCCTTGTTTTACTGGTAGCCCCCATGCAAAATGATCTTCATGATACACATTTGCCCCCGTGGTTATTATCCAATCCACAAAACCCCTCTCAATTAGCGATTTGATTATTCCTCCAAATCCAACTGGGGTCATGGCCCCTGAAATTGTTAGACATATGGTTGCATCTTCTTCAATCATTTTTGCATAAAGTTTTGCAGCATTTCCTAGCTGTCTACCGTTATATCCTGATCTGGAGAAAACTTCTACTAGGTCTTCAATTGTCATTTTTGGGTCTAGTTTTATATGCGGAATATCATTTCCATGAAATTTGTGTCGGTCCACTTTTGAAACATTATTTTTGACGTAAATTAATACTTGTGGTTTGACTTTAATCCAAATGTGGTTTTATTTTTAAAAGATCGGCAGTAGAGTTTTCCAATCAATAAAATTGGTATTGATAACTGTCTCAAAGATCTCTTATGGGAGAAAGATTGTAGAGTTTATGTTATGAAAATAATTGATCTTTACAATCCTGAAAGGGTAAATCGAAAACCAGATCAAATCAAAGTTCTTGTTAGTTCCAGCAATTTTGAAGAACAAGGATTTAAGATAAAACATGTAGAATTGAGACTTTATGTTGAAAAAACTGATAAAGAATTGGGGGAATTTTCTTTGATTACGTCTTTGGTTAAAACAGACAAGGGTTCAGTCGAAATGTTGTATGATGAAGGTTATCGTGGACCAGATTCTTTGGCAAGGGCTGTTAACTTTTTAATCTCTAACTTGGGTATATCTTCGCTAATTCTTCGATCAATAATTACCCTAAGGAGTAGCATTTCAGATTAATTAAGAATGTAGATTTTAAAAATATCCTACCTGTAAAGTGTTTATGAACTAGAATTATTCTATAACATCATGCTAAATGAATCATCTATCAGGAAATCTCTGGACAATTACGTAAAGCATAGATTGCAAGAAATTCCTTTTGAAATCAAAGAAACTTTTTTGAAAACAACCCAAGTTTGGAAGTGTGAGAATGAATTGGATTTTTTGTATGGCTATTATGTTGGAAAACTAGAGGAAGGATCTCTTCATTTTCTTTTAAAAGCCTCTAGGGCTTCAGCGGGGGGATTTGTAGATGCCTTTGAAATTCGAGGAATTATTGAAACGCATAGACAGGAATTACACGACTTGATAGAAAAAGCCATAAAAAATTCATAAATTCTCAAATTCTATTTTCCGCAGAAAGAATCGTATATTTATGACGCCATTAGCATGATTTAACGTGCGTATCTTACAACTTCATTGTGACAGTATTGAATTTACTCCCACCAAAAAAGAGATAAAAAATGCTGAAGAAAATGTTTCCAAAGAAACAACCAGATTGGAAGAATTAGTGGTGGCTTTTGTTGCAGTAGAAAAAGGAGATGATTCTTTGGTTGCAAAAGATGCAATATCTCAAATAAAAAATTCTATGGATAAAATAGGATGTAAAAAATTATTACTGTACCCTTATGCCCATCTTAGTTCAAATTTAGCATCACCTAGTATCGCGATTTCTTTGTTAAAAGAGATGGAGCTTCTGGCAAGTGATCTAGATGTTTCCCATTCTCCTTTTGGATGGACAAAATCATACAAAATTCAAGTAAAGGGTCATCCATTAGCTGAGAGCTCAAAGGTAATTACCAAAAAAGAAACAACATTTTCAGGGGAACCCTCCAAAGACGAGATTACCTCAGAGGCGTTAAAATCAGAATCTAAAATTAAATCGTTTTGGTATGTTTTATCTCCAGATGGAAAGATGACGCCCATATCTGATTTTAATTTTTCAAACCATCCAAAATTAGAATTATTATCAAAATATGAATCTGCAAAAAAGCGAAGTGTGGATGAACCTCCTCCACATGTTGCACTGATGAAAAAACTTGCAATTGCAGATTACGAACCTGCATCGGATTCAGGAAATATGCGATTCTTTCCCAATGGGCGTTTGATTAAATCGTTAATAGAACAATACGTTACGGCCAGAGTCAAAGATTATGGGGGTTATGAGGTGGAAACACCAATCATGTACGATTCTCATCATCCCAGTATGGTCAGTTATTTTAACAGGTTTCCAGCAAGACAATACAATATTGATTCAGAAGGGAAACAACTTTTCCTGAGATTTGCAGCATGCTTTGGACAGTTTTTAATGGCAAATGAATTTCAGCTATCTTACAAAAATTTGCCTTTTAGATTGTACGAGCTAACCAGGTATAGTTTCAGACGAGAGCAATCAGGTGAATTAGTTGGACTGAGACGACTTCGTGCATTCACAATGCCTGATTGTCACTGCTTTTGTAAAGATATGAATCAATCAATTGATGAAATTAAAACTAGATTTGATCTTTCACAAAGTGTACTTGGAGAATTAGGAATTGAAGAATCTGATTATGAAATGGCTATTAGATTTACCGAGGATTTTTACAAGGAAAACAAGAAAACAGTCGAAGACCTGGTACGAAAACTTGGCAAGCCGGTACTGATTGAAATGTGGAAAGAAAAATTTTTCTACTTTGTATTAAAATGGGAGTTTAACTTTATAGATAGTCTTGGAAAGGCATCTGCACTCTCTACAGATCAAATCGATGTTGAAAATGGAAATCGTTATGGAATTGATTTTGTAGATGAAAATAATGTAAAAACAAACCCAATAATTTTACATAATTCTCCTAGTGGCGCAATTGAGAGAATTATTTACGTTCTTTTAGAAAAGGCAGCCTTTGATTCAAAACAAGGGCGCAAACCTCAACTCCCTTTATGGCTATCACCAACCCAAGTAAGAATAATTCCTTTAAAAGACGAATTCAATGATTTTTGTAATACTTTGGCTGAAAAAATTTCATCTCATAACATTCGAGTTGATATCGATGACAGAAACGACAGCATCGGAAAACGAATTCGTGAAGCGGAAAAGGAATGGATAAGATACATTTTGGTAGTTGGAGAAAAAGAAGCAAATTCTGAAAACCTGAGTATTCGAGATAGAAAAACAGGAAATGTACGAGAATTATCATTTGGTGATTTTATTAAGGAATTTAAGGAACAAACTCGAAACAAGCCATTTTCTGGCCTTAACATGCCAAAACTGTTATCTCAAAGACCTCAATTAATGGTATAAAACATGAGTTTTCTAGAATTTTATATGAGCAAGGCGCCCCTCATTGATTCCTCTGAGGACGGAGAGGCAGTAGCAACAGTTGTTGGCATTCCCTTTGATTCCACACATTCCTACAAACCCGGTTGCCGATTTGGCCCTGATGTAATTCGTGATGCCTTTAACAATATAGAAATATTTCACCCAGAATTACAAGTAGATCTTGAATCTGTAAACATTGAAGATTTAGGAAACACCAAACATACTGTAGTCGCTACTGAGATGCTAGAGATGCTCAGAAAAATTGCTACAGAGTTGATAGAAAAAAATAAACAATTGTTTTTTCTTGGAGGCGAACATCTTATCACATATGGCACATTTCTGAGTTTTCCAAAAGAGACTGGTTATGTAGTCTTTGATGCGCATTATGATTTACGAGATGTATATGCAGACACTAAACTAAGTCACGCTTCTTATCTCCGACGAATTGTAGAAGACAGAGGCGCAGAAAATATCCTACATGTTGGTGCAAGAGCATTTGTTCAAGAAGAACTAGCATTTTTGAAGGAAAATAAAATTAAAACAATTTCAGATAAAGAGATACGTCAAGGTAAAGGTCCTCAAATTTTAAAAGATCATATCTCCACCTTTGATAAACTATATACCAGTTTTGATCTTGATGTACTAGATCCTGCTTTTGCTCCGGGGGTTGGAAATCCCGAAGCTGTAGGGATTTCTTCCAGAGAATTATTTGACATGATCTATTCCTTGGAAAATAAAAAAGTAAGTGGTGTTGATATTGTTGAATTAAATCCAACATTTGATAATGGTTCTACGGCATCATTAGCTGCAAAAATTATTTCTACATTAATTGCATTGAATTTGGCTAACAAATAGTTAAAGAAGATTAAATTTTACTTGATGCACATTATTTGCTTGGAATTTATGGATACATATTTGGAGAATTCTGTTCAAGAAAATTGATGATTTTATTTGAAAGGAATTAAAAAAATTTCTATTACTATAACCATGTAGGATGTAAAGTGGATCATTTTAATTTCTTGGTAATGTTTAGTCCATTTGAGGATCTTTTCACACGATATTGGTACCTTAAAAAAAAGATTTTATTTATGCCTAAAATACCGAAATGTCGTTAATTTTATCAAAATATGGACAAAAAATTTTCTGATTTTTTATATAGTTGAATTTTGGGAGAATCACGTGCTTAATAATTTAAGGGAGACTTTACGTCCTACTCTAGAAAAAATAGGAAAACAATTTGCTTCCACAGGTTTGTCTCCAAACTTTTGGACAGCACTTGGATTAGGATTTGCGTTAGTCTCCTCTATTTTTTATGGAATGAGTATGGAATATGGATTGATCATCGCAGGAGTATTGTTACTTATCTCTGGGTTTTTTGATATGATAGATGGCCAGGTAGCAAGAGTAACTGGCAAAACATCAAAAAAAGGTGGATATCTTGATTCAATGTTTGATAAAATTGCTGAAACTGCAATCTTCTTGGGAATTTTAATTGGGGGTTATGCAGAACCCTATCTTGTATTACTTGCAATCACGTTATCATTATTGGTAAGCTATGCGCGTGCAAAATCTGATTCGCTAAATATTAAACTTCAAGGTGTTGGGATTGGAGAGAGGGCAGAACGTCTCTTGGTTATTGCCATTATAGGTATTTTTGGATACATGGA
>JAHELB010000046.1:0-8692 GCA_024644385.1 Nitrosopumilaceae archaeon
ACGGTCTCTCCCGAGGATGTGGTTTTTGCTAATGTTGACAGAGTAATGATTCACGATGTTTCCGGTCCAGGTGTGATTAAGGTTTTTGATAAATTAAAAAAACAAGGAATCAATGTAGACAAATTATGGGACCCTTCAAAGATATGGGTAGCAGAAGATCATTTTGTACCTTCTGTGGATAAGATTTCGGCAGAAAATATTGTGAAATTACAAAATTTTACAAAAAATTATGGTATTGAAAAACACTTCAAATATGGAATGGGGCAATATGGTATTTGTCATACACTATCTCATGAGGAAGCCCTAGTTTTGCCTGGGGATGTATATGTGGGTGGTGACTCTCATACCAATACCACGGGAGCCTTGGGATCCTTTGCTTGTGGTTTAGGTCATACCGATATTGCGTATGTGTTATTGAATGGAAAAATTTGGTTCAAGGTACCTGAAACCTTGTACTTTAAGCTAAACGGGAAATTACCTGATCATGTAATGGCAAAAGATCTAATTCTAAAGATTATTGGTGATATAGGGACTGATGGGGGAGCATATAGAGCCATGCAATTTGGTGGAAGTGGAATAAATGAAATGTCAGTAGAAAGCAGACTGACCCTATGTAACATGACGACAGAAGCTGGTGCAAAGAATGGTATTGTGGAAGCTGATCAAAAGGTAGTTGATTATCTTAAACAACGAGGTGCAACTACCATTACTCCTGTTAGTGGAGATTCTAATGCAGAATATGCCAAAATATATGAATACGAAGGTTCCGAAATGGAACCAACTGTTGCAAAACCCTTCTCGCCCGATAATATCGTTGTCGTAAGAGAAGCTCCAAATGTTGAATTAGATAAATCTTACATTGGTTCATGCACCGGAGCAAAATATGAGGACCTAGAAGCTGCTGCAAAAATCCTCAAAGGAAGAAAAGTAAAAATTAGAACTGAAATTTTACCTGCTGCAATCTCTATTTACAAGAAAGCACTAGAAAATGGTCTATTGAAAATTTTCTTGGATGCCGGTGTAACTGTTGGACCTCCAACTTGTGGAGCCTGTTGTGGAGCCCATATGGGAGTATTAGCCGAGGATGAGATCTGTATTAGCACAACAAATAGAAATTTTCCCGGACGAATGGGTCATGTGGATTCTCAAACTTATCTTTCATCTCCCCTTGTGGCGGCCGCATCTGCTGTTACCGGCAAAATCACTGATCCGAGGGATTTGAATTGAAAGGAAATGTGATTAAGTATCAAAGAGATAACATTGATACTGATGTAATTATTCCAGGTCAGTATCTCAAAATACATGATTATTCAGAATTGGCTACTCATGCTATGGAAGGATTGGATCCTAATTTTCATTCTAAAGTAAAGGAAGGAGATTTTATTTTATCTGGTAAAAATTTTGGCTGTGGTTCATCACGAGAGCATGCCCCTATTGCACTTTCTCATTCAGGGATAAAGGCTGTTCTTGCACTTTCCTTTGCAAGAATTTTTTATCGAAATGCCGTGGACGGAGCGTTTTTGTTGCCTATAGAAATTGATGAATTTGCCTATGAGCATATCTCTGAAGGAGATGAAATTAATATTGATATAACATCAAACGAAATAAAAAATATTACAAAAAATCAAACGTACAAGATGAAACCATTTTCAGAAATTATAGGAAAAATTATTGAGGCCGGTGGTCTCTTCAAATACAAACCAGATTAGGATCAAAATGGGGAAAACACTTTTTGAAAAAATTTGGGATGCACATGTTGTTGTGAATAAAGAAAATAGTCCTTCTCTGATATATGTTGACAGACATCTTGTTCACGAAGTAACATCACCACAAGCTTTTGATGGATTACGGATGAATCATAGATCTGTTAGAAGGCCAGACCTGACTATTGCGACCATGGATCATAACGTTCCAACAAACGACCGAAGTTTACCGATTTTAGACCAAACGTCAGCAATTCAAATTCAGACTTTGGAAAAAAATTGCAAGGATTTTGGAATTCAACTTTTTGACATTAACAGCCCTAATCAGGGAATTGTTCACGTTATTGGACCGCAGTTAGGAATTACTTTACCGGGGTCGACTATTGTTTGTGGCGATAGTCATACTTCAACACATGGTGCGTTTGGAGCATTGGCATTTGGAATTGGTACTAGTGATGTAGAACACGTTTTAGCATCACAAACCATTTGGTTAGAAAAACCACGATCTTTTGAAATTAGAGTTGAAGGAAAAAGAAAAAATCCTCACGCTGTAACTGCCAAAGATATTATTCTGTCCATTATCAAAAATATTGGCACAGCAGGAGGAACAGGCACAATTATTGAATATACTGGTGAAGGAATTTCAGATCTTTCTATGGAAGAACGAATGACTATTTGTAATATGTCCATTGAGGGGGGTGCAAGAGCGGGACTTGTTGCACCAGACGAGAAAACATTTGATTATCTTAGAAATAGAAAGTATACTCCAAAAAATTACGAGTCACTGGTAACTTACTGGAAAGAAAATTTAAAAACTGATATTGACGCAAAATTTAGCAAATCCTTTACTCTAAATATCGATAATATTGCTCCTCAGGTTAGTTGGGGAACAAATCCAGGAATGACTTGCGATGTAACTGAATCTATTCCTACTCCTGAAGATTATTCCAAAGGTGATCAAAATCAAAAAAAGGCAGCAGAAAAAGCCTTAGAGTATATGGATTTAAAATCAGGTACTCCAATTACTGAAATTAAAATCGATAGAGTGTTTATTGGTTCATGTACTAATGCTAGACTAGATGATTTAATCGAAGCCTCTAAAGTAATCAAGGGTCAAAAAGTATCTCAAAATGTAAGAGCTATGGTAGTACCGGGATCTCAGATGGTAAAAAAACAAGCTGAAGAAATGGGAATAGATAAAATCTTTACCGATGCCAAATTTGAATGGCGTGAGGCAGGTTGTAGTATGTGTTTGGGAATGAATCCAGATATTTTATCTCCTGGTGAAAGATGTGCAAGCACTTCAAATCGAAATTTTGAAGGAAGACAAGGTGTAGGTGGTAGAACCCACTTGGTTAGTCCAGTCATGGCGGCGGCTGCTGCAGTGGAGGGACATTTTGTTGACGTTAGAGAGTTGGATTTGAAATAGATTGGATGCATTCAAAAAAATCAAAACAATTGTTACTCCACTAGATCACGTTAATGTGGATACGGATCAAATCGTTCCAAAACAATTTCTAAAACTGGTTCAAAAATCTGGATTTGGGAAATACCTGTTCTTCAATTGGAGATTTAAAGAAAATGGAGATAAAAACCAAAATTTTATTCTAAATGATAAAAAATATCAAAACTCTAAGATTCTTGTAACTGGTGACAATTTTGGGTGTGGTTCTAGTAGGGAACATGCAGTATGGGCTCTAAAAGATTATGGATTTTCGGTAATAATAGCACCCTCTTTTGCAGATATTTTTTATAGTAATTGCTTCAAAAATGGGGTTTTACCTATAAAATTAGAAGAAAAAATTGTTGAAAAATTAAAACATGAATTGGGAGAAATAGAAGTGGACCTTGAAAATCAGAGTTTAAAAACAGACCATGAACAAATTTCTTTTGATATCGACTTCCACAAAAAAAAAATTCTACTAGAGGGATTGGATGATATTTCCCAAACCTTACAATTTGAAGATAAGATTTTGGAATTTGAAAAAAAATCTAAAATCCCATCTGTTTTATGATTTTTTTAACGTCCTTTTGATTTCTTTCTAAAGTCATAGGAGACTCAACATCGAGCCATTGACTATCCCCGATATCGTAAGCACTAATTTTTCCTTCGTTTGATAAATCTTGGAGAATATCAAATGATAAATTGATTTCCTTTTGTTTATCTTTTGATTTTATTCTATTAATGATTTCGTGTCCTAAAATGTAAATTCCTAAACACTCTGACATTGGTAAATCTATGGTCGGCTTTTCTTTGAATTGTTTTATAATTCCATTCTCTACTATTGCAAATCCTGTCTCTTCTCTTCTTTTCTTTCTAGTGGCAATACATGCTGCACTTTGGTTTTTTATGAAATACTTGTGCATTTTTTTGAGATCTATTGCACACAAATTATCTACAAACCACAGGATAAATCCAGATTCATCGTCTAATTTTTTTCCAATGTGTCGAAGATCTCCGGCTGTTCCGCTTTGAGAATCTTGAACAAAAGATATTTTTTTATTAATTTTTGGATTTTGATAATAATTTTTAATTTGTCCTCCAATCCCGTTAAAATCAGAAACAATGATTATTTCTTTAATGAAACCAAAAGAGTTTAGATATCTGACAATGTAATCAATTAATGGTTTTTCATTAATTGGAGTCATTGCCTTTGGGAAATGCTCTGTATAGGGTTTTCCTCTAGTTCCCTTCCCACCTGCTAAAATTACTGCCTTCACGGTCTAACGATAAGATTTCTGCTTTCTTCTTCTGGCCCCTGGGCCGCCAAATTTCTTTGGTTCCTTTCTTCTTGCATCGCCACTTATCAAATATTTATCATAATCTGTGATTCTCTGTCGAAGGTCTTCCCTTGTTGATTTAGGTAATGGATGATCTTTTGGTTCTTTTTTGGATTTGGTCCATCCTGTTAATGCTCTGGAAATGCCAACAGATATCGCACTTGCTTGACCCATTACGCCACCACCTCTTACTCTAACGGAAATGTCAATTTTATCTCTCAAATCTCCACTAATTTCAAGTGGTGCAAGAATAACTTCTCGAGCCGTTTCTTGAGGAATCATTTCAACTGGAACGTTATTGATTCTTACTTTTCCTTTACCTTTAGTGATGTATACGTGAGCACTAGCAGTTTTTCTTGTTGCAAAATAAATCTCTGTTTTGGGTACAGTCATTCAGTCCACCCAATTGTTCTTCCAAGTTCTGCCATGGTTGTATAATTTGAGGACTCTTTTTTTATCATTGCTTTTTCAAATTGAATTTTTTTAAATGACTTTACTTCTTTTGGACTGCCAATAAATGTACGTAATCTTTTGTGAGCTGCTATCCCAGATGGTTTTTCTCTGGGTAACATCCCACGTATCATTTTTTTCATTATAGTATCTGGTCTCCTTGGATGTTTTGGTCCATGTTTCCAGTGGTTGATACTGTTTATTTCTAAAAATTCTTTATACTCGCCGATAATGTTACTTCTATTTCCACTTATCATTATCTTGTCACAATTGACGATTGATACTCTGTTTCCCTTAAGGAGTAATTTGGCTACATTAGAGGATAATCTTCCTGCAATATGATCCGTTGCATCTACAACGATGGGGGTACTAATTGAAATGGTGTTTTCCAGACTAGCCAAGTAAAACTACTCCTTTTCCACTAGGATTTTTCTCTATCAATTCTAAAAATGACATTACTTTTCCTCCACTTTCAATAATTTTGTTGGCAGCTGAATTTGAAATGGAAAATGAGCAAAGGGTAATTTTGTGAGATACACCTCCAGTTCCTAAAACTTTACCAGGAAAAACTACTGTGTCATTATCTTTTGTTAGCTGGCTAATTTTGTACAAGTTGATATCTCTTCTAGCAATCGATGGTTTTAAGGCATATTCAGCCAATTTACCCCAAATAGGTGCCTTATTTTTTGCTGATGCCTTCTTTAGTTCCTTTGCCATCTGTATTACTACCTGATTAGTCATGTGAATAATGCGGTTTAAAACCCAAATATAATGTGTATGCTTGAATTATTCTTCTTTTAGTTGGTCAATCATATTTTTGAAATCCTCCAGTCCTGATCCTAGTTCAGAAACCCCAGCAAGAATTATCTCTTCAGGAGTTAAGGCACCAGTAGATTCTACTGTAAGAATTCTTTCATCTTCTTTTGCGGTTTCAATTAAGGTTGCAATGTTTGAAGAATTCCATTTTGCGTGTTCTCTTCCGCGACCAAGTCTAGCATAACATTCAACTTTAACTCGTTGACCTGGGGCTAGTTGCACAATAGGAATTTTATCTGAAATTGGTTTGATAGAATCATCCTCTGATGTTAGCTCATCAGTTAAGACAGTTTTGGTTATTTCCGAATCTCCAGAATCTAAAACAAGCATTACTTTACAATTTGAACACCCTACTTCGCTTTGACAATCACATTTTGAGGGCTCATTAAATCTTGTCAAATCTGTTTTTATTGGTATTAGTCCTAATCTATGTGCTAAGCCCTCATCAGGTAAAACTGATGAGTTTTCTATGATATCAACCGTGTCTATTGCAAAAATTGGGACTCCATTTAGACAAAGTCGCCTAAGGGCGTTGGAATATTGAAGCGATATGCCTTTCAGCTTTACTGAAATTTTACTCTCATCTTTTGACATAACCTCTAAAGAAGACAAATCTTATTTGGAAATCTTTAAAATCCAAATAAAAATCTAGCTAGTTTTGTGCATAGATAAATACTCAATTCTTATACCTTCTTTCATAAATGGCCGATGTTACAATAGTGAGATATTCTTTCGAAGGAGAAAAATTTGAGATTTTGGTAAAACCAGACCCTGCATTAGAATACAAAATGGGGAAGAAAAAAGATATTTCATCAGTATTAGTTTCAGATGATATATACACAGATTCCAGTAAAGGTACAAAACCTTCCGCTCAGAAATTATTGCATGCCTTTCAAACAGAAGACGCATTAGAGATTGCTAAAAAAATTCTCCAGAAAGGTGATCTCAATCTTACAACAGAACAAAGAAAAAAAATGATTGAAGAGAAAAAAAAACAATTGGTTGAATTTATTGCGAAAACGTATGTTGATCCAAGAACTCATTTACCTCATCCACCGGTACGAATAGAACAGGCGATGAAGGACGCCAGAATATCTGTAGATCCTCAAAAAAATATTGATGATCAAGTAAAAGACATCGTAGAAAAACTACGTTCTATAATTCCTTTAAAATCTGAAAACTTATCTCTTGAAATAACAATTCCTGCGCAATTTGCATCGCAGTCTTATTCAGTTTTAAAATCCGTAGGGTCTTTGAAAAATGAGCAATGGCAAAATAATGGTTCCTTAAAAGCAATACTTGAAATACCCGCTGCAGCAAGGCCAAACGTGATAGATAGGTTAGGTTCTATAACAAAGGGTTCTGCTTCAGTTGAGGTAATTTCATAATGGATAATAGACGAAAATACGTGATACCGGGCGATGTGATTACCACAGGACCTTACAGACCAGAACAAAATGTAATCCTTGAAGGAAATAAAATAATTTCTACCACCATCGGAGTTTCCGAAATATATGATGATTCTGCTAAAGTAATTTCACTTACTGGGAAATACCTCCCAAAAATTAATGACTTGGTAATAGGCAAAGTAAACTCTCATACTTCTTTATCTTGGGAACTTGATATCAATTCTTGTTATGTGGGATTCTTACCCGCTTCAGATGTTTTTGGACGAGATTTTTCAGCACATGCAGATGAATTATCCTCAAAATTAAAAGCTGGCGACCTAGTTGCAGCTCGGATAGCTAATTTTGATAGAACACGTGATCCGTTAATTACAATAGCTGATAGAGATCTTGGAAAAATCGAATCTGGAGATTTGATGAAAATCTCTCCAAGCAAAGTCCCACGTTTGATTGGAAAAAGGGGGACCATGATTCAAAGTATAGAAACTGCAACTAATGCGGTAATCACAATTGGACAGAATGGATGGGTAGTAGTCTCTTGTGAAAATCCCGAGGGATTATTAAAGGCTAAAAAAGCCATACAAATGGTCAATGAGCAGGCACACGTTGCCAATCTTACTGATCAAGTGAAAGAAATGTTGGAATTAAAAAGTGAATCATAATGGGTGGAAGAGAAAGTACTCTAGTATTATTAGATGAAAATGGAATTCGTTGTGATGGTAGAAAAATAGATGAACCAAGACGAATAATGATAAAGGCAGGCGGTCTAAAAAATGCCGACGGCTCAGCATATATAGAATTTGGAGAAAACAAAATCCTAGTAGGTGTTTTTGGTCCAAGGGATGTTCATCCAAAACACATGTCTAGGACAGATACTGGAATTTTACGGGTTAGATATCACATGGAACCATTCTCAGTAGGCGAAAGAAAAAATCCAGCACCTTCAAGAAGGGAAATTGAAATTTCTAAAGTAATCAAAGAAGCGTTATTACCTGCAGTAATTTTAGACAAATTCCCAAGGACTGCCGTTGACGTTTTTATCGAAGTTCTTCAGGCTGATGGAGGAACTCGCTGTGCTGCCTTGGCAGCTGCATCAGTCGCTTTAGCCGACGCAGGAATCCCAATGAGAGATATGGTCGCCGCTTGTGCGGCAGGAAAAGCTGCAGACACTATAATTCTTGATGTCAACAACGAGGAAGATCAAGCAGGTCAAGCTGATATGCCAATTGGATATATGCCTAACCTTGAAAAAATTACACTTTTACAATTAGATGGAATTCTTAACCCTGATGAATTTAAGAAATGCGTGGAAACTGGAATTCATGGTTGTAAGATAGTTTATGACCTACAAAAGAAAGCACTCACTGACAAATATTTTCAAAATGGAAAGGACCAATAAATGACAGATTCGGTAATCGATGATCTAAAACGATCACAAATTCTAGAACTCTTAGAACAAGGAAAGAGGGTTGATGGTAGAGCATTAAATGAATCAAGAAAACTTTTTGTTGAGGTCAACGCAATCCCCAAAGCGAA
>JAHELB010000046.1:8792-11075 GCA_024644385.1 Nitrosopumilaceae archaeon
TAGGTGCTCGATATGGAATTAAACTTAGAAAGCAATATACAAAAATCCACCACCAACTAAAAGAAACACGGATTTGCCCTGATTGTGGATCTAAACAATTCGGTAGAGATGCAGTAGGAATTTGGTCTTGTAAAAAATGTAATTTCAAAATTGCTGGAACTGCATATGATGTCAAACTTTAGTGCAAAAATAATTATAGATGCTAAAGAAAAAACCAGTGCAATTTTTGACTCTATAAACACTGATAATAAATTTTACCCAGAAAATCCTACATTTACCAAAATGAAATTGGACAAAAAAATGATTATCTCTATTGAATCAAATCATATTCCTCATTTAAGAGCCAATTTAAATTCCAGCTTGCGGTTAATTCACGCCAGCTATGAAACGATAGAATCTGTTAAGGATTCTTAATTTTTAGAAATTTACACAATTTTTAAAATATATTATTAAAAAAGAAATCTAGGAAAACAATGGTCAAATTTAATCACATCCCTGTAAATTTCACACAATCAGAACTTATTGAAAAAGATGATGCCCACTATTACCAAACACCAAGCGGCATAATTTACCCCTCAATTACAACTCTACTAAAACAGACTCAAAGTCTAGAAAAACAACAAAGTTTGCAAAACTGGAGAGAACAAGAAATTGCATCGGAATACATTACTCAGCAAGCAGGTGTTATAGGCTCTGAAACCCACAAATTAATAGAAAAATATCTAAACGGTGAAGAAAACCCAGAACAATTCCAACTCTTATCTGAGGCTCATTTTAACAATCTTTTACCGTTTGTAAACAAGATTAACGATATTCACGGTATCGAATTACGTTTGTATAGCAACAAAATGAAGTTAGCCGGAACATCTGATTGTATTGCAAAATATGATGGAAAGTTATCTATAATCGATTATAAAACCAAACGAAGCAATCAACGAGAAGAATGGCTTACAGATCATTTTATCCAAGCCACCTCGTATGGAGTAATGTTCAAAGAGCTTACAGGGATTAAGGTAGAGCAAATAGTAATTCTTGTTTCTAGTGAAAAAAACACCCGTATGGAATTTATAAAAAACCCAAATGAATATCTGGATTTACTTGAACAAAGACTAGATCAGTTTTATTCCAAATAACCGATTTTCATCCGGTAAAGATATAATGAAATTATAATCTCCTAATAACATGTCATCTGGACAAATGCCCCCATGGCTCCAAGAACAACTAATGAAATTACAACAATCTCAACAAAATCTGCAGTCTATAATGCAACAAAAACAGCAAATCGAAATGGAGCGTATCGAGACTGAAAAATCAGTTGAGGAGCTAATAAAGGCATCAGATGAGGATATTGTGTATAAACATGCAGGTTCTATTTTGATAAAATCAACCAAAAAAGAGCTTTTAGAAGAACTTGAAGAAAAAAAAGAGCTATCTAAAACTCGGTCAACCGTGCTTGAAAAGCAAGAATCTAGATTAAAAGAAACTTTGAAGGAGCAGGAAGCAAAAATTACTGAAATGATGAAAAGTGGAGGGTCATCAGGGGGTGCCACAATGTCCCAAGGGACATCACCTGATAATCCTAGAAACTAGAACTTTAAATTAATTTCAAATAAGATATTAACAAATTATGGGAAATAGAGTTGGTGAACTTAGAAAATTTACGAATAGTTGTAGATGAACGTGAAAGAAAAAGTGGGATTCCTGATCTTCTCAAATCAATTGGTCTAAATGTTGAGGTGAAAACACTACCGGTTGGAGATTATATTGTAGCCCCTGAAACCATTGTAGAAAGAAAAAGCATTAGAGACTTGCTTTCCTCCATTTTTGATGGCCGACTTTTTGATCAATGTACTAGACTAAAGGAGAATTTTGAATTTCCCGTAGTCCTCATGGAAGGGAATGTTGATGAAATTGAAGAGATTGCAGAAAACCCACTTGTATTTTACGGAGCCCTTTCTACAGTTGTGATTGATTTTAAAATTCCAATAATCCCCACTCCAAGTGCAATGCATTCGGCAAAATTACTTGTTTCGATGTGTTCAAGAAAAGAATCTTCCAAGGGGCCATTTTTGAAAAAAATTAGAAAATCTAACGATTTAGAAAAACAACAACTCTCTTCTCTTTGTAGTCTTCCAGGAATTGGAGAAAAATTTGCAATTAGGATGTTAGAAAAATTTGGATCCCCTTTAAAGGCTCTGAATGCTACCACTTCAGAACTCTCTAAAGTTGAAGGATTAGGAGAAACTCGTTCAAAAAAAATTAAAAAGATGTTAGAGTCTGAAA
>JAHELB010000047.1:0-1406 GCA_024644385.1 Nitrosopumilaceae archaeon
GTAACGGGAGATTTAGCAATTATCCACATCCGAGATGATATAGGAAAAGGCAGTAGTGCAATACCTATAGAAATTTCAAAATTAAAAACGGAGATCCCTTCTCTATACCCATTTGAAAAGCAAGTATTCCAAGAGGGAAAATACTTTATAGATTTAGAGTATTCTGGTGCAAAGGTTAGCGCTGAGTTTTTTCTTGTAGATTCTGGAAATATTGTAATTCCTTTTCAAATTAAACAAATTGCCTATAGTTGGGTGAACAATGAAATTACTGGAGGATTTTTAATTGATGTAATTCAAAAAACAGTAGAAAAAGATGTAATCGATATTCCATACAAGGTTGACAATCAGCATCTAGAAAAAATATACATACCAGAGTGGGTAAAAATAATTACGGTTTGGTGGCTAGAAGAAAAAATCTCAGATGAAACTTTTGCAAACGCCTTTCAACATTTAATTGATAAAAAAATTGTGGTATTTTAGAAATATGAACATATATTCTATCATCACCGTAATTGCAATAATTGTAATAATTATTCCTATATTGTATGGAGTCTGGAGTATCTATTCTGTAGAACAATTACAACTTGGAACTCCAAATGAGGAATTCAGTTATTTCGAAATGGCAAGTTATGAGAAAATCCAAATTTGTAATCCTATGCCATTTTTTGTTAGTTTCACTGGGTTAACTATCGAAGTTTTTTATTCGGGTGATTTTAAAGGGGTTTTTGAGTTAGGTCCAACCACAATTGATCCTAATACTCTAGATGTTTTAGGCTTGAATTTTTCCTCAGAGAATTTTTCTGAATCTCAATATCTTTTCATGCATATGGATGGCCAGTTTGATGGTGAACTCCCAATCAGACTAGACACTAGTCAAATGGTAGTAGTTACCACCTTTGATACCAAGATAATTGGGGTTATACCCTATCAGAGTACTTTTTCACAATCAGGTTTTGAGTTTACAAATATGATGAATGAAGAATCTTCATGTGAAAAAAACAATTAAGAGGATTTGCTTGCTTTGGCCATTATTCCAAGAATGACTCCAATGGTTCCAGCAATAACAAATGCACCAATTGTACCATAAATTAACTGACGACTCATTGATTTAGAAAGAGTAGAACTTGCTGAGCTAGATTCAACTACACAAATGCCATTTTTTAGAACTGTACCTGGTCCACATCTTTCATCTAGTTGACAAACGCCATCTTTCAGAATTGTTCCCGTACCACATTCTGTTCGTGGTTTATCTTCTGTGGAATCTTCTTGTGGTGTTGGAGTTGTATCTGGTGTTGGAGTTGTATCTGGTGTTGGAGTTGTATCTGGTGTTGGTTCTGGTGTTGGTTCTGGTGTTGGTTCTGGTGTTGGTTCTGGTGTTGGTTCTGGTGTTGGTTCTGGTGTTGGTT
>JAHELB010000047.1:1506-10912 GCA_024644385.1 Nitrosopumilaceae archaeon
TCTGGTGTTGGTTCTGGTGTTGGTTCTGGTGTTGGTTCTGGTGTTGGTTCTGGTGTTGGTTCTGGTGTTGGTTCTGGTGTTGGTTTCCCAAATACGGAGCCAATAATTTCAACTTCATCGGTGCCAGAAGGAAGCGCAATACTTAGAGTTCTAGAAATTAAAGTGGTTTCAATTTCAAAATAAGTGGGTTCATCTCCATCAGCTAAAACAATAAATGCATCATCGCTTCCCTGATACATCGAATCAAAGAAACTTCTCTCAAAAGTAACTTCTAAAATTCCAGGAGATTTGGTCACATCAACACTAAATATCAAAGAAATAAAATCCAAGTCAGGTTCAATTCCCGAAACCGATACACCATCGCCGGTATATTCAACATCAAATGTGTTTCCTTCAATATTTACTTGTCCCATTTCAGCATAAACAAGATTGGAAGATAAGATTCCTACCACAATTAGTCCAAGGAAAATTGTTGGAGTAGAGTTAAGCGTATTCATGCATATTCGAGATTCAAACAGTAAATTAGGAATGCCCTGATTTTTCAACAACAATTTACCTCAAAAAAGATGTTAAAAAGAAAGAGACGATATTTAATCACGTATCAGTCAAGCTTTTTTAGTTATTTTTCGATTATAGAAAAAATTATTCTTACGCTCAAATTACACCTCGGAGAATTTGAATTATTTTTTCTCCAATTACATTTGCTGCCAAAGACTGTGCCTCCTTGGTTTGGGCTCCTATATGTGGTGTAAGAATAACATTATCTAGTTCAGCTAGTTTATTATCAATCGCCGGTTCTTTTTCAAAAACATCCAACGCTGCCCCACCCAAGTTGCCGGCTTTGAGTGCTTCATAAAGGGCATCTTCATCTATTACACCTCCACGAGATGTGTTGATAATTTTTGCAGTTTTTTTCATTATTGATAATTTTTGAGTGTCTATTAGGTGATATGTTGAATCTAAGAGAGGTACATGAATGGAAACATAATCCGAACTTTGTAAAAGAGTATCCAAATCAGCTTTCATCAAACCAACCTCTTTTGAAAATTCTTCATCAATTGGAATAACATCATATCCAATAATATTCATGTTCAGTGCTTTGGCAACTCTTCCCAATCTTTTTCCAATATTGCCCATTCCGATAATTCCAAGATATTTTCCTCGAAGTTCTGTTCCTTTCAATTCTTTTTTAAGCCATTTACCATCTCGTATTGCCCGGTCTCCTCTAGCAGTTTGTCTTGCTAAAGATAGCATCAAGCCTAAAACCAACTCTGCAACTGCATTCATTGCTCCCTCTACTGCATTAATTACACGAATGTTTTTGTTTTTAGCAGCCTCTTGGTCTATGTTATCCAAACCTACTCCAACACGGGCAATAATTTTACAGTTCTCTGCTTTTTCAATAATTTCTTTGGTTAGTGTCGTTCTACTTCTAACAATTACAATATTGTATTCAGGGATTTTCTCTAAAATTTGTTCAGGAGTTATAGTTGGCTCATAAGAAACCTTCAGACCATTGTCTTCTAGGATTTTATTTAATATTGAATCAACTTCATCACAAATTAAAACAGAGTCTTCAAATCCCATAATGCTTGGAAAGATCTACTGAATATATTTCATTAAAAATAAAAAGAAAAAGAAGTTAAAGTATCAAGAAAGCATCTCTGCTACTACAGGAATTACTTCCCATAAGGGGATCATTCCATTTTCTTGCATTTCAGAAGCTACATCGTCGGTGTACAAACCGTGGATATTGATTGCAGGATGTGCTATGCTGTTCTTACCCATTGGTGGTACAGCATCACTTGGGTTTCCTAATGCGTAAGCATAGGATGCCACTGGGGCCTCAATTACACCTTTTTCAACTAGAGTTGGATTCAAGCCAAATGGATCGCCTGCTACCCAAATCATAGCTGCACCTGTGTAGATTGCGGCATAGTCGTGATTTACTCCTGCATATACTCCTGGTTCATCAAATACCAAATCAACTATGGCACCCTGAGATCCTCCTATCAACCAAGTTTCAGTGGCAGCAGATTGTACTCTGTTACCTTGAGTAACTCTATCCAAAATTTCTCCAACAATGTGGAAGAATACTGGTTCGTTTCCTTGGTTTTCAATGAAGAGTCTCACATGTTGATCATTCTCAACAAACATGAGTTGTGATTGATATTGCTTGTTTTCAAGTCCATTCCATGGTTGTGCAACAAAGATATTTTTTTTGGTATCACCATTTACAAGTAAGTTGTGAGCCATGTTTGGAACATAACCAAATTGCATTCCGTTAACAACTGTTGCAGTGTTGTGATGTTGGAACATTGCTCCGGCATCATAATTGCCTTCAGGTGTTAGGTACAATTGATTGAATTGGAGTTGGAACTCTAATGCATCAGCAGAATAGAATTTTCTGTCGAGTTGACCGCTTCCACTGGTCTTTTCTACCATTAGTTTCTTGTAACCGTTAGCTGGATCTACAATTGCAATTCCGTACATACCGGAAAGTACGTGTTGGTCCATACCAACTAGTTTAACACCAGAACAATGGTATTTGAAAATACCTGCAGCTTCAGCGATGTAACAATACTGACTTGTTTCGCCAGGATTGACTGACTCAAATGCTCCTGCAGTGATTTGGGATGCGTGCATATCATTACCGTGTCCAGTAACTTCCCAATCAGGAATTGTTAGTGTCATTTTTACAACGTCACCTTGTGTAACTCTTAGTGTTGGTCCTGGGACTTGTCCACTAAAGGTCATGGCGTTGAAAGTTTTGCCTCCCATAATTGGTAGCTCAACACTATACCCCTCCAAATTGAACTCGACGACTTTGCGTCCAGTGTTTTCCAATGCACCACAATCAGTCTCTGCAAATGCCTGAGGCATTACAAGCTGTAAACCTCCCATTTGATGGATTTTCTCCATTACATCAACATCTAATTTTGATGCATCAAGAGATTGACCAGCAATTTGGGTTTGTGTGTATGTGCTTCCGAATAAGGTTGCCCCCATTACAGCTACTGCTGCAATAGTAAAGAGCATACTAGTACGCTTATTCATTAAGCACCGTGACTAGGGATTCCTATATAATAATTGTCATTATAGAGATTGTATGAGTTTATGAAAAATCCTGAAAAACAATGAATATAGGGAAAATATAGAATAATTACCTTGAAATTTCGATTAGATCAGGACTCCCTTGGGAAGATCAAAGTTCCATCAGATGCATATTATGGAGCATTTACTGCCAGAGCAATTCAACAATACAAGGTAACTGGAAATAGATCACATGAAAATCTGATAAGGTCTTTTGTCATGATAAAAAGGTCCGCAGCCATTGCAAACATGAAAACAAGGGCAATAGACTCTAAGAGGGGAAAAGCAATAGTCTCTGCTTGTGACAAAATACTTTCAGGAAAACACATTGATCAATTTGTAGTTGACATGATAAATTCTGGTGCAGGAACTGCATTTAACATGAACTCAAATGAGGTAATTGCAAATGTAGCATTAGAAATACTTCACAAGAAAAAAGGACAGTATCAACATTTGCACCCAAATGATCATGTAAACATGTCTCAATCAAGTAACGATACATACCCTACTGCCATGCATGTTGCCATTCTAATGAATCTTAAAGATACAATCCCCGCAATTGATAAATTAATAAAATCGTTGATAAAAAAATCAAAACAATTCTCATCTTTTAAAAAAATTGGAAGGACACATCTAATGGATGCACTTCCAGTTACACTTGGAAATGAGTTTGCAGCATATGCTACGTCAATTTCTAAAGCAAGAGATGCAATAATTGTAGCTCAAAAAGAATTACATTTTGTTGCACTAGGTGGAACTGCTGTTGGAACAGGTGCAAATACTCCCAAAGGATATAGGAAAATAGTCATATCTGAACTTGCAAAAATTTCTAAACTTCCAATCAAAGCTGAAAAAGATATGCAGTATAGTTTGCAAAGTAAATTTGCAGTATCAAATCTTTCAGGAGCATTACGTAATTTGGCTCTTGAAATTAACAAACTTGCAAACGATATTAGATTAATGGCCTCAGGACCAATAGCAGGTTTAGCAGAATTAGGAATACCGGCAGTTCATGCAGGTTCTTCTATAATGCCAGGAAAAGTAAATCCATCCTTAGCAGAATGCATGAATATGATTTGTTTCAACATAATTGGAAATGATACTGCAGTATCTAATGCAGCACAGGCCGGTCAATTTGAACTAAATGTAATGTTACCTGGAATGCTAAAGTGTATGTTAGAGTCAACTGACATGTTAAAAAATTTCTTGCCAATATTTTCTGCCAACCTAATTGATGGATTGACAGCCAATAGAGAAAAACTGAAAAGCGATATTGAAAACAGTCCAGTCATCGTTACACTTCTTACACCAAAAATTGGATATCTTAAATCAGCAGACTTGTTTAAAGAATCTTTGAAAACAGGGAAAACAATAAGGGAATTGGTTGTTTCAAAAAATCTAATGAGTAACAAAGAAATTGATTCATTGTTTGGATAAACATGGCCAAAATATTTGTTGAAGCATATGGATGCTCGGCTAGTTTTTCAGATTCAGAGATGATTTCAGGATTAATTGTAAATGGAGGTCATACACTTGTAGATAATTCTTCAGAGTCTGATTTGAATGTCATAGTAACTTGCTCTGTTAAAGATGCAACTGCCAATAAAATGATTCATAGAATAAAATCATTAAAAACAAAACCTTTGGTAGTTGCGGGTTGTCTTCCAAAGGCAGAAAAATCAACTGTTGAGCGATTTTCAGAAAATGCTAGTATGTTAGGCCCCAATTCCCTTGGGAAGACTTTGCAAGTAATCAATACCACATTAAACGGAAAAAAACAGATTGCACTAGAAGACACCGATCTCTCCAAAGTTGGCCTTCCGAAGGTGAGATTGAATCCAGTAGTAGGAATCGTAGAGATTGCAAGTGGTTGCATGAGCGAATGCTCCTTTTGTCAGACAAAACTGTCCAAAGGAGATTTGACTAGTTATAGGATTGGAGATATCGTAAGGCAAATTGAAACTGAAATTAATGATGGATGTAAGGAAGTGTGGCTAACATCAACTGATAATGGCTGTTATGGATTTGATATCAATACAGATTTACCTACTCTAATCAATACGGTTGTGGATATTCCTCATGAATTTAGGATTAGAGTTGGAATGATGAACCCTATGTACATGGTTCGAATAAAAGATAATTTGATAAATTCCTATGACAATAACAAAGTCTACAAATTTCTCCATGTTCCAGTACAGAGTGGTAGTGATAAGGTGTTAAATGATATGAAGCGAGGACATACTGTAGAGACTTTCAGAGATGTTGTAAAAAAAGTAAGAGAAAAATTTCACAAATTTACTATATCAACGGATGTTATTGTAGGATTTCCCTCTGAAACGGAAGAGGACTTTGAGAAAACAAGAGACTTGTTAAAAGAAACAAGACCAGATGTAGTCAATCTTTCAAGATATAGTGCAAGGCCTGGAACCGAAGCTGCGGATTGGGAACAACTCGATATTTTAGAAGTAAAAAAGAGGAGTAAAGAAATCTTTGAGTTGATTAATCAGATCGCCCTTGAGAACAATGAAAAGTGGGTTGGTTGGAAAGGAGACGTATTATTTAATGAAAAAACCGAAGAAGGGATCAAAGGAAGAAACTTTGCTTACAAGTCTATCGATGTAGATGGCATGGTAGAAATTGGCCAAACCTGTACCGTAGAGATTACAGGTGCAAGTAAACATAGCCTTGTTGGAAAGATAATAAGCTAAATTTTTTAGATCTGAAATTTGATTAAAAAAACGTAAGAAGGTTTTTTATCTAAATGATAGAATATCGCATAGGATGAGTTTTCAAGTTAAAGAGCCGATCTTAATAATTGGATTAGGAGGCGTAGGCTCAAAATTGGCTGTGCAAGCCACGGAAATAGTAAACTCTGACTGTTTTGTTATTAGTAACGATCAAAAAGATCTACAGGTAGACTGTCAGACATTAAGAGTCTCAACAGACCCAATTGTAAATCCATCAGTTCAATTGATTCGAGGGTCAACCTACAAGGATTTTGAAGAAATCAAGGAGACAATTTCAAATTATTCAACTGTAATACTTATGGCAAACCTGGCAGGCAAGTCAGGCTCTGCAATTTCTCCAGTAGTGTCAAAATTGTGTAAAGAAGCAAAAGTTGGATTAATTTCATTTGCCATAATGCCTTTCAAATATGAAAAAGACAGAATTTTCAACTCTGGTGTATCCCTAAAAAGACTCAAAGCAGATTCAGATTGCACTATAGTTTTGGATAATGATTCACTATTGGAGAGCAATCAAGATTTAAGTCCCAAAGCATGTTATGAAATTGGCAATTCTGCAGTAAAACACGTTATTCAATCCTTAAAATACGCAGAGATATCTAATGATACAAAAATTTTAACATCTAGCAAGGAAGTAAATGATATTGAGGAATCTTTAAGAGATTCGCTAAAAATGCTTTATAATACAACCTCTCCAAACACTGTAAAAAATTCTATTTTATATGTAGCAGGGGGAGAAAACATTCCTGTTGGAGTAATAAATTCTATCTCGACCATTTCAAGAGGAATTTTAAATAACAATAATTCCCAAATTAACCTAACATCATCTTCATCAGAAGAATCAAAGATTGTAATGCTATCTTCAATTCAAGGAATTACCAAATTTGAAAACTATGATCCATTAGGAATTATTCCACAGGAAGATACACTTGATTGGTCAAACCCAGATTGCAGTATAGACTGCAAACTTGACTTGTATCAATTAGAATAAAATCATCTAAATTTTTAAAAATAGAAACTATTTCTTTTTGTTAGATTCTTTCTTTGGAGCTTCTTTCTTTGGAGCTTCTTTCTTTGGAGCTTCTTTCTTTGGAGCTTCTTTCTTTGGAGCTTCTTTCTTTGGAGCTTCTTTCTTTGGAGCTTCTACATCTAGTTCTTCCGGTGCTGATTCTTTTAATGTGGGTTCTATTTTTTCCTCAATGCTTTTTTTGTCTTTTTCGAGAGAAATTTCAGATTCTGCTTCATCATCAAATCTTGAAATTAAAACGTAGCCTTCATCTGTTTTGGTCATTCTAACTCTAATTTTTCTTGGCGGGTGTTTTGCGCCTCGAGCCCAAATTTGATGAGCCAAATCTTCTTCGATTTTTACATCTTCAATTTTCATATGATGGCGAGCAAATTCTTTAATCATGTTAATTGATCTTGTTGCGCGATGTGTATCTACTGATATCCATGCTTTTCCTAAATTAATTGTATAAACTCTCTCCAATTCTTGAGACAATTATCCAACCTCCACATCTGTTTGTCTCCAAGCTCTTCGTTTAGGATTGGTCCTAACGGTTCTCTTGGTTTTAAGAATAACCCAAGCTGGTACAGGTGATGTCTGTCTTGTTTTTTTTAACAGACGAATTTTCCTCGGAGATGACTTACGTGCAGCCATAGATTGTGAACCCTGAAGAGCTCTTTTTAAATGAATCTCAGAAGTTTAGAGAATCTGCTATCTGTTTTAAAATTCGAGCAGATGCTCCCCAAACAATTTTGCCCCGAAATTCAAAAGTATACATTTCTTGAATTAAATTGTGCGTGGGATCAGGGTCATTCGCCATTGTCATTAGGAAATCTTCAAGAGGTATATGGAAAATATGTTCAACTTCTGCATTAGCAGATAAAGGTGGAATCTTATCTAAAACAGAAACAAATGGAAGTATTGAAAAACCAGAATTAAGGGTGACTACTGGTTTCAGTTGTCCTGTTACTTGTTCTGATTTTATGGCCAACCCAATTTCCTCTCTTGTTTCTCGTAAAGCAGTTTCCAAAAGATTAGAATCACTTGAATCTAATTTTCCTCCTGGAAATGAAATTTCCCCAGCATGAAAATTCATATTTTTTGGTTTTTCAGTCATTACAATAAGAGGGGGATCACCGTAGATGACAACAAGAATTGATGCAAATTTATTTTTGCCATAATCTTCTAAAACTGGATTGATTTTACTAGTAAGAATATCACGTAAATTATCAAGAATCATAATTTTAGTTTCTTTTTATTCCATATTGGTTTTATTGTTCAAAGGTTTTAACCAGGTTTCAAAAATACCATCTTATGACAATTAGGTATGAAGCAAATCCACCAAAAATTCTTCCAGGCTTGGATTTACAAGAATCAATATCAAAATTTGTAAATAAAATAAAACTAATTTCAACAAAATGTGATTCCATACATCTTACCGAAAACGTTCTTGGTTACCCTAGAGTCTCCCCAATTAAGGTGGGAAAAATTATAAAAAATGAAATTCCAAATATCCCAATAACAGTTAGCCTCAGGGTTAGGGATAAGAGTCTAAAAGAGGTTGAGGAGTTTGTGGAAGAGGCAATATCAGCTGGATTTTCAGGGATTTTAATACTGATGGGTGACCCAGCACAAAAAAAACAAAAAGATTCAGGTTTAATTCCAAGTCAAGTTTTAAAAACCCTAAAAGAAAAGAAAGTGGATTCAAAAATTGATCTTTATCTTTCCATGTCAAACAAACCAAAT
The DNA here is from genome assembly GCA_024644385.1 of Nitrosopumilaceae archaeon. Lineage (GTDB taxonomy): Archaea > Thermoproteota > Nitrososphaeria > Nitrososphaerales > Nitrosopumilaceae > Nitrosomaritimum. The sequence goes on from JAHELB010000047.1 coordinate 10,096, forward strand.
TTTTCAAAAATAGTGAAAAAGATAGATGCCAATCCAAAGGGGTTCATAACACAAGTAATTGATAATGTGGAGCAAGTTCAGACTCTTGCTAAAAATCTTAAAGGGTTTTCAATAATTCCAATCGTTTTATATCCCTCAGAAAAAAATGAAGCCTCTGCAAAATTTCTGAAGATGGATCTTGACGTATATAGGAAAAATTTTGAAGAATTTTTAAATCAAGTGTATCAAATCACAGGGGATGTATTAATTACCTCTCCAAATGATTTTATAGGTTTAGATCAATTTTTAGAAAATTATTCTACTCAAAGAACAAAATATTCTGCATCAGGATGATGTACCACAATTGCAGCAGTGGATTGCTCTGGAACAATTTGTCCTGAATCAGTTAATGTCATACCATATTTGTCAGGACTTATTAGTTTCCAAACAAGCTTGTGTTGTTCTACGTTTGGACAACTTGGATATCCCCAGCTGTAGCGAAGTCCTCCCTTGTCTTGAATTTTAAGTTCTGATTTTATTTTATGATTAATCCAGGCGGCCATGCCTTCTGCAAATTCAACTGCCAAGCCATGCAAATAGTATGCATCTGCATACTTGTCTTCTTTGTTCCATTGCTCAATGATATCAGCTACTTTGTTACCCACCGTTACTGCTTGAAATGCTACTATGTCATCTTTTCCAAAATAATCTGCAAGGCAAAGGTGTTTAGGTTTGGTAGATCTTGGAAAATTAAACTCTAGTTTTTCACCCCTAGAATTATCTACAATTAACTTGTTACCAATACTATTGCATTTAAAGTACCCATAAACGGCACTAG
>JAHELB010000011.1 GCA_024644385.1 Nitrosopumilaceae archaeon
TTTTTACATCTTCCCCATGATGTGGTTTTTCAGTCATTTCAATAGTGTCTTTTACTTTTTTTTCTGTTTGCTCAATATCTGCCCATCTTCGAATTAGGGTTACATCAAATCTGATAATATCTTCTCCATATCTTTCCCTAAGAGGTTCTAAAATTCGTCCCATTCCAGTAACATTGCAACTCCCTTGCATGACATGTTTTTTTCCTACTGCCAAATCAAAATTGGAGCGAGAATTAAAAAGAAAGTCTGAAACAGCCTGATCGCCTACAATTGTCTCGCCTCCCTGATAAATCCCCATTAGATTTTTAGGCTCGTAAAGATTTTTTTTATTCTTATAACCATATCCACCAGGTGCAGCATCAATTACTAAATCACATTCATCTAATGCAGATTCAATTGAACCTGAAATTTTAAAATCCTTAAAATCTTCAATCCTTTTTTCAGGGACATATACTTTAAGGCCCCTAGCGATGGCAGAATTTACTTTTTCATCTGGAGAGTATTTGCCAACTCCGATCACCGAGATTTCGGGATCATCTTTAAAAAATGAAGTAATTCTGCTTCCAATTGAACCATATCCATTAACAAAGACCCTCTTCATGGTTTTTGTACAATTGGACTTGTTTATTTAGATTAGTTCTTGAATGAAATTTTTGGCATGTGTTTTTGCAGAAATAAAATTTGAAAAAAGGTTTAGTACAGTAAAATAATTTTAGCTAAAATTTGTAACATTATTAAGCTACAAAACATGTTTTTTTCTTCCTAGTGACGATCATATTATTAAATTTATTTTTTAATTAAAATAAAAACCTCAAAAAAATTTTATTTAAAAATTTTTAGTTTTAAAATAAAATAAATACAAAGCGGGAACAATTTTAAATAACACATCAAAAATCATATGTTGGGCATTGAGAGGTAATATGGAAACTGCATTAATTAAAAATGGTTTAGGAGTTATTCCATATTATATAATCCAAAATAAATTTTTAAAAAAATCATTTAGTTTACTTCAAGGGTACAATTTTAATGAAACTTGTAATCTTAATGAAAAACCTCTAAATGGCATTAAACTTCCTTACTTGAAGACTCCATATTCTAAAAAAGTTCCTTTACATTCTTTTGATGAGGGGATTTAAAGAATGGAAAACGTTTTGTTTCTTAGTCCACACCCAGACGACGTAGAATTGGGTTGCCTTGGAACAATAAACGAGTACGTGAAAAGAGGTTACAACGTTTTTGTTGCAATAGCCACTGATGGTGAAAGGGGAAATATTGACCCGGATAAATATGATCGAATAGAAGAAAGTGTTGAGTGTTTGTCCAAAGTTGGTGTGAAAAGAGATAACATTTTACCATTTCATCTACCAGATACTAAATTAAATGATCACCGAACCGATATTTTTGAAATGGTTGAGGGATTTTGTATCAAAAATAATATTGACACGATATACATTAATTCAAACAAGGATTACCATCAGGATCATTTGGTAGTTTTTGAAGAGGCACTACGAGCAGCGCGAAAAGTAAAAAATATTCTTACTTACGAATCAAACTCTTCTACATTTTCTTCCTTTTCTCCTAACTACTTTGTGAACGTCTCAGAGTTTATTGACGAAAAAGTAAACTATCTAAAATCTCATAAATCTCAGGACGGAAAACACTTCATACTAGACCACTCTGTGAAATCCTTGGCAAAGTTCAGAGGCAACCAAACCAAGAACCTTGATTATGCTGAAGCCTTTGAAGTTTTCAGAATGACAAATTGAGGTATAGACCAAATGAAAATTTTGGTAACGGGAGCTGGTGGACCAGCTGGTGTATGTATAATCAAAGATTTAAAGAAACACCATGAGATAATCGGTGTAGATTCTGATTTTTTAGCATCGGGACTTTTTCTTGTTGAAAAAAGATATACCGTTCCACCATCTGATTGTCCTGAATCTATTTCAAAAATTTTAGAAATTGTAAAAAATGAGCAAGTTGATGTCGTTATTCCGACGGTAGAAGAAGAGTTAATCAATTTTGCCAATAAGGTTGTAGAGTTTCAAAAGAACGGGGCAGTTGTCATTGTTTCAAACCCAAAATCAATTGAAATATCGACGAATAAATTTGATACATACAATTTTTTTCGTGGAAGTAAGTACTGTCCTATGGTTTATGATAAAAAAAATGTAAAGTTTCCTTGCGTAGTCAAGCCAACCAATTCAAGAGGTTCTAGGGGATTTTATTTGTGTCACTCTAAAGAAGATTTAGATTTTGCATTAAATAAGAACAAATCAGAGTTAGGAGATTCAGTAATAATGGAATTTCTTGAGGGTGTAGAGTTTTCAGTTTATGGAATATCTGACCTTAAAGGAAATCCGTTGGTCAGTGTTGCAAACAAGAGAATAAAAGCTACCGGTGAATCAAAAAAGGCTCAAATTATTGATGATAAAGAGATCTTAGAAACGGCAAATGACATTGCAGCAAAATTGGAATTGTATGGTCCGTGGAACATACAGATCATGAAAACAACTAATGGACCAAAATTAATTGAAATAAATCCAAGATTTGGGGGGACTCTTTCCCTTCCAATAGCCTCAGGATTAGATTTCGTAGAGATTTCAATTAGAATCTTTAGGAAAGAAGAGATTAATCCAAGTGAACTTGAATATGAGAAAGACCTAATCATGACAAGGTACAACGAGGAGATATTTGTACGACCTACCCAATTGAATTTATCCGGCGTGGTGTAAATGTATATTGAAGTTTTAATCTACATTACACTCCTAATAGGGTATAGCATTGTTTCTCTGTCTTTAATTTTGGTATTTCTTGCAATTTTCAACAAGGTTAGATATAAAATAAAAAAATATGTTTTTGACGAAAATATTAGACCGTATATTTCGGTAGTGACACCTGCACATAATGAGGCAGATGTAATTGAGAGAACGATCAAAAAATTTATCCAGGCATATTATCCAGAAGATAAAAAAGAGTTGATTATTGTTAATGATGGTTCAGATGATGACACAGAGAAAATCGTGAGAAAGTATGCATACAAAATAATAGATTCAGAAACAGGGTTGGCAACTTATAAAAAACAAACTCAGCCTTTACCAATTAACCAAAACATCGTTTTGGTCAACAGAAAAATAGGTGGTTTAGGAAAAGCACAAGTTTTGAATGATGCTAAAAAGTATGCTAAAGGGGAACTAATCTTCGCAATTGATGCAGATATACAGTTACACAGAAATTCTTTGCTTCAAGCTGTAAGGCATTTTGCTGATGAGAGAGTAGGAGCGGTTATTGGATATATCTCCATTGTCGATAAAGGTGACATCCTAACAGGTTTTATCAATTGGGAGTTTTCTATTGGCCAAAAAATTACCAGAGTTGGCTATGACACCTTAGGGATTCATTATATTATTCCTGGAGGATGTGGGATTTTTAGAAAGAGTATTTTCAAAATTCTTGGTGATTACTCTTCGGAAACTTTGGCTGAAGATACTGACATGTCGTTTAAACTTCTTACCAAAACTAAAAAGAAGGTACATTTTGATCCCTCAGTTCAAGTTGTGGCAGATGAACCTGTACAATTAAAGAGTTTATGGAATCAACGAGTGAGATGGGCTAGAGGAAATATAGAGGTAACGAAAAAAAACATTGGACTTTTTGGAAATATTAAATATGGAAAGGGGGTAACAATTGGATACCCCTTCTGGTTAGCATCGGTAATAATGCCATTAGGTTTTGTTCTTACTGCTACAGGCTTCTTGACAATGAATTTGCTTGACATTTCAATGGAGCCTTTTCTTTTTGTTTCCAGAATAATCGCAGTAATGTTTGTTGGAGCTATAGCATATACGATTATTTCTAACAAAGGAAAGTATTGGCTTCATGGAATTGTGTCACCAGGTTTCCCTATCATTATAACGATGTTGTCTGCTATCTTATGGGCAGATGGTATTCAAGGACTAATGGAAACGGTCGAATATCCCGAATACACAAAAGCTACCATCATAACACTTCTACTATGGTTATTGGTTCCTATCCCACTTACACCTGCAGTAGTGAGACTTTCTACCAAATTTCCAAAATTGGCTAATTTTATTCAATTAATTTTATTTGGGTATTGGTCCATTTTAATCGTGAGTGGAATTTACGCACACTATAAAGAACTAAAAGGCGAAGAAAGAGTGTGGATTAAAACAATAAGGTAGAATTTAGGAAATATGGCAATAAACTAATCAAACATTAAATCCAGATTTTTTTTCAACCTAGAATTGGTATTTTTGGATAAAATTATGATTCTTAATTAAATTAATATTTTTTATCAAAAAATTTTTTCACTCTTTAGCATTTCGCAAATTTATAAAGTAAAACGTTATAATGAAGTATTATTAATCTTGATTTTATTGTTATACAAAATAATTATTTTGCCGATTTTAATTTTTGGTTTAATTGGGTTTAATTCACAAGCTTTTGGTGAAACCTTTGGGATCGAAAATGATGAGAACGGAGGAGATTGTAATGACATTGGAACTTGGGATAACGTAAATAAAACTTGTTTTTTAAATAAAGATTTGGCAATAAATGATCAAATCCTAATTATTAATACCAATGGAGTTACTTTAGATGGTCAAGGACACCATATTATTGGGGATGGGTTATCGGATGGAATCTATATTGGGAATAGCAATAACCTAAAGATTCTTAATCTTCAAATATCTAACACCCGAAATGGAATTTTCCTAAATAATTCATCAGATAATACTATTGCAAATGTTACCACAGTTTGGAACACTGAAAATGGGATATGGGCTATTCATGATTCGGATAACAATATAATAAAAAATAATCTATCTGGATTTAATATACAACATGGGATTAGTATAGGTGATGCAGATAATAGTTATATCATAGATAATTTGGTTACTCATACAAAAGATGCCATAAGGTTAGAAAAAGCAAATTACAATACTGTTTCTGGAAATTATGTTTGGGAAAATAGGGTTGAAGGTATTGATTTACATGAATCATCAGAAAATTTAATTTATAATAATAATGTCTTTGAGACCTTTGCTATTTCAGTTTTAGATGATTGTGAGGAATGTGCAAGTCAATATTTTATGAATAGTGTTGGTAATTATTATCAAGTTTACGATGCAATAGCTGAAGGGTGTAATGATTCTGATTCTAACGGAATTTGTGATGAGCCATATATTTTTGATGAAGGAATGGATAAATTTCCATCTGTGAAAATTATAGAGGGCGAATCACCAAACCCCTACATTCATGATTATCCCTTAAAATTCGATGATTGGGGATTGGAAGAAAAACCTCTTGGATCAATAAACTTTATCGATGATTGGAAACAGTATCTTGCTTTATGGTATTACGAGGAGAATATATCCGAACAAAATTTTCTTACGGCTATTGAATACTTGATAAAAAATGAAATTATTACAATCCCTGTCATATCTGTCTCTGAACCTTTAGAAGATGGCATTTCAGATCCTGTAAAGATAAAACTGGGGTTATGGGGGCATGGTCTGGTTGATAATAACGAATTTATCAAAATATTAAATTACCTAGCGGAAAAGGGGATAATTTCATATGATTAAAAATTGGATTGTTTTTCTAATAATTTTATAAATTAAATAAATTCAATTCCTGCAATATAGAAATTAATAGGAAATATGTATTACCTTTAGGATCATACAGATATAGTTATCATTCCATGATTTATCAGATATTCTATTCCATAAATAAAATCATTGTCTGGGATTATTCCTTCTGCCCACCAACCCGCTGTGTCCTTTACCCAATTAGGTATCTCTGAACCTCCAAAACCTTGACTAGTTTGTGGGGTCTGTAATATTTCCTCTTTAATTAAAAACTGAATTCCTTGTAAAAATGATTTGTCGTCAACGTGTCCATCTCGCCACCACCCTGCGGTATTTTTTATCCATCCAGGAATAATCTTTGGACCAAGGGAATCATTTGAAGTCTCAGAAACAATTATTCTCGAAACATTTTGATTAATTTTTTCAATTGGTACCAAAGAGATATTTTCTGCCCTTAATTTTTCAAATAAATTTTCTAATTCCTTGAACTGATCACGGTTTATTACGTTTACATATGCACCATTTCTATAAACTGAAAAATCCTGTGAATTAATTGTAATAATAGCATATCCATGAGTATCAATTCCTTTTAAAACATCTGACAAGGTTTCATCGCTTGGAATCTCTATCAATCTTTTTTCTAATTGATTAAATTTTGCAGTAAAAGCAAGTGTTGGAAATCTGTAAAGAGATTCATCTTGCAATGGGAAAGGAGGAGTATCTGTACTCAGACCTGCACTTAGGTGGGTATATTCATTCTCTAGCAGTGCTTTTTCGGTATCTTTATTGAATTGATATTTTGGAGGGACAAAGATTTTTGGGGTTACATTAAATTCTTCAAAAATTTTATTTGTAGATTTTTTTATAAGATCACTTTGTTTTTGTTTATCCAAATTTGTAACAAGTGTATTGTTTAGTCCATGATTCGCAATGGTTATTTCATTATTTTCAATTCCTTCTTTTATTAACTCAACAAGATTCTCATCTTCACCTAGTGTAGTAATAGAAACTCCAATAGTAAGAGGAACATTGTTTTTTGAAAATATTTTAATTAATTCTGTTTGAGCTTTATTTAACCAAAAATCTTGCACATTATCTAGTTTGAACGAAACACAATTGCAAGAAAATTTAATGTCTTGTTGATAATAAATTATTGGTTCAGGTAAAACTTTAGATGCAGGGTCGGAGGCGACATTTGGATCTGGTTCGAGTATCGGATCAGTGGATGGTAAAGTATTCTCAGTAATTCCTGCAATTACCGCTCCAGTCATCCATGGATGAAGTTCACAATAATACTCGTAAGTTCCTTCAATTGTAAATTGATGAGAAAATGTTTGACTTTTACCAAATGATCCACTATCAAAAATGCCGGCAGATTTGCTAGTTACTGTATGTAATTTTACATCATCATTTGTCCAAGTTACCGTTTCATTCAAATCTACTGTTATGGTATTCGGAGTGTAAATCTCTGAAGGTAAAATAATCACATTGTTGGGGGTAATTTGGCCTGAACTTGGTGCAGGGTCAGGTGCAGGGTCAGGTGCAGGATCAGGTGCAGGATCAGGTGCAGGGGGAGGAGTAGTAAAAGGAACAGGGATTGGCTGTTCTAAATTTATTTGATGTAAATCATATTTATTCTGAATCCCCGCAATAACTATTTGTGAATCTACCCATTTAGGATCCTTTATGCCATTTTTTAAAACTGAAGCCGTGTAAACTCCAGATGGAATACTCGAAAAGAAAATTTCGCCATTTTTGCTAATAAAGGATTTTTGATATTGCTTATTTTTTTGATCTGTAAGTAGTACTGAATAATTTGAATTGTTATTTACAATTTTATTTAATTCTGTGTCATATAGTCTAAAGGTAATTAATTCCTCTACAACAGCTGGTACAGGCAGGACAATTTTTTGTGCTTGAGATATACCCTGATGTATTTTTATTTTTGGGACAGTAGTAAGTAAAAATTCATCAAAATATACTTCAGCGATATAATAGTCCTGTTCTCGATTGGTTGACTGAAGCCAGTATCTCATCGTGTCTCCATTTTTATCAGTTTTTCCAGAAGCTTGTTGATCACCATCATTAGATTTTATTATGACAGTGGCATTCTCAACTGGTTTTTCTCCCCTTTCAAAAAACACATTTAATTTTAAACCCCCAGACTGGGGAATGTTGATATTTAATTTTTTAGACTCGATTAATTCTACATATCCCACTTCGGTATACATCCCGTTAACATAAACTTCTATTTTGTATTTGTGATCTTTTGGGAGAGATATGGTTTCGGGATTACTATCTAAATTTTTTTCTAAAAATGGAGTTTTTTTAGAATCTTGGTAAATTTTGTAGTTAGTTTGGAAACCACTAATTCTGTCACCATTTATAGTCTTTATTTCAATTTGCAAATTTTCTTTTTTTTCCAAGTCAGATGTAATTATTGGACCTGTGATTTGATCCGGTAATGGTAGTGTAGGATCTCTCTGATTCAAATTAAAATTATTTTGAGTCCCTGCAATAGATATTCTAGTATCCATCCAAAGGAGATCTTTTACACCATTTTTTAAAACTGAAGCCGTGTATACACCGGAAGGAATGTTGGAAAAGAAAATCGCCCCTTTATTGGCAGTTATAGTACTTTTAAAGGAAAGATCATTTTTCCCTACAAGTAGCACAGAAAAGTTTCCATCTGTTTTTAGAATTAGGTCAGATTCTATATCATATAATCTAAATGTAATCAAATCTTCGACTACAGCCGGTACCGGGACAACAATTTTCTGGTCTTGTTGGATACTGTGTTGTATTTTTATTTTTGGGACAGTAGTAAGTAAAAATTCATCAAAATATACTTCAGCAATATAATAATCTTGATCACGATTAGTTGATTGTAACCAGTATCTCATTGTATCTCCTTTTTCATCTGTTTTTCCAGAAACCTGTTGTTTCCCATCATTAGATTTTATTATAACAGTGGCATTTTCGATAGGTTTTTCTCCCCTTTCAAAAAACACATTTAATTTTAACCCTCCAGACTGTGGAATACTAATATCTAGTTTTTTGGGTTCATTTAATTCCACATATCCAACTGTGGTATACATTGAATTAGTAAAAAATTCAATTTTGTATTTATGACCTTTTGGGAGATTAATGGTTTCAGGATTACTATCTAAATTTTTTTCTAAAAATGGAGTTTTTTTAGAATCTTGGTAAATTATGTAGTTTGTTGACCCAGTACCTATTCTATCACCTCCCGTAGATTTTATTTCGATTTGTAATGATTCTTTTTCTTCAGCGTATGATGAAACGAATGGTAAAACCAACAAAAAAATAGAGAGAAGTGCACAAATTTTAAAAATTTTTAAATTCAAAATAATACTCATACTATCATTACCCCAGTATAGATATGCAGGTCCCTTTTTTATTTATTCTCTACCATGTTTTGACTTTTTTAAAAAAATGTATTTTTATTTTGTTACAAATTTCCTCGTGTCTTCTATACTTTATTTTAAAAATTTTGAAGGGGTAAATTTTAACGGTATTTTAAAAACAGAATAATTATTCATGAGTAAAAAATGGTTTTAATGTTTAATATCTTAAATATGAATTAGTTTTTTGTAAATATCCATAATGGAGAAAAATTAATGAAACGCATAACTAAATTTTTACCCATAATTTTTTTAGGATTTATTTTAACTTCTATTTCAGGACTTCAGTTTGGATCAAATGAAATCATAGAAACTTTTGGGGAGCCTTCTAAAAGAATAGTTGGGAATTTTCCTGAATGGAAATCCGAAAAAATTGATGACATCGATTATTCTAAAATAAGTGATATAATGTATTTTCACATAAAACCAAACCCAGATGGAAGTTTAGATACTAGTGATGTTAATTTTAATGATCTTAAAAAAATTAGAAACAAAGCCCACGCCGCAGGAGTAAATGTCTTAATTGCCATAGGAGGTTGGGGATCATCAGATGAGTTTCCATCTGTAGCAAAAGACCCTGAATTAAGAACAAAATTTGTGAGAAATGTAGAGAATTTTATCACCAAAAATAATCTTGATGGAGTAGATATTGATTGGGAAACTAAAATTAATCAAGAAAAAATTGACAACCAAGACCTATTATTGTCGGATTTATCTGATGTATTGCATCCTTTAGGAAAATTAGTAACAATCTCAGTGATTGGAAACAAATTAGAATTGAAATCTACTGCAGCTGATCATGTAGATTGGGTAAACCTAATGTCATTCAACATGAACGATGATAATGTTCATCATTCAAGTTTTGATGATTCAATTGCTACTTTGCATCTATATGAAAACGTAGGAATTCCTAAAGAAAAACTCAATTTGGGAATCCCATTTTATGGAAGACATAATGAAAAAGGTGATGAAAAGTCCTACGAAGATATTGTTTCAGAATGTTCGCCTTCCCCATCTGATGAATATTGTAAAGGCTATTTTTTTAATGGTATAGAAATGGTGAAACAAAAAAGTCGTCATGTGTTACATAATGGGTATGGCGGAATAATGATTTGGAGTTTAGCCCACGATACCAATGATCAAACATCACTTCTTAACGCAATATATGAGATATTTCCTGACCCAAATCTTCCTGAAAAAAAGAATCCCGTTATTACTGAAGTCAAAAAAACTTCAAATGGAATACTGATTTTTTGGATGCAAGAAGAACCAATTGCACCTAGCTACGATATTTTCATAGATGGTATCGATACTGACGGTCAATATCGTACTGAATCTAGTCCTCAGCTAGTTGAATATGGAGAATGTTTTATTGTCCAGGCCAGATATTCTGAAGTGGATCTCTTATCTACAGAGGTTTGTTTAGACATTGAATCCCCAAGTACCACTGAACTTACTTCTGATAAAAAAATTCCAGAGTGGGTCAAAAATATAATGGGGTGGTATGCAGAAGGATTAACGGAAGAACATGAAATAATATCTGCAATTAAATTTTTGATTGAAGAGGGGATTATCATTTTAGATTAATGTGATTGTTTTGCAAAAAAATCAAATTAAAAATTTAAATTGAAAGGAAAATTAAAAATTTTTGAAGGCTAATAACACCTTTAAACGAAAAAAACTGAATTTGCAGGCTCAGTTGTTATTGTTAAATTATAATTCTATGGTAATTATTCCTTGATTTACCAAATAGTTTACCCCATAAATAAAATCATTATCAGAGATTTTACCTTCTGCCCACCAACCTGCATTATCCTTTATCCAATCAGGTATTTCTGACCCCCCAATTCCTTGGGTGGTTGGCGGAATTTGCACAATATTCTCTTTAATTAAAAACTGAATTCCTTGTAAAAATGAATTATCATCTATATGTCCATCTCGCCACCAACCTGCATTATTTTTAATCCACAAAGGTATGACATAGGTATCAGAGTTAGTTTTTGGATTTTCATATTCAACCATACCTACTTTTTTGTTAATATCACCCAAAGAAACAATGTTGATTTTTTGAGCTTTGATGTTTTCAATGAGATTTCCTAATTCTTTAAATTGTTCTGAATTAATTGCATTAGTATATTCTCCCCCCTCATAAATTGAAAAGGCTTGAGGATGAATTGAAATTACTGCAAAACCATAATTTTGAATTCCATTCATGACATCCAAAGAGGTCTTTTCAGAAGAAATTCCTAAAATTCTATTTTGTGATGGAATATATTCTCCGGTAGTAGCAACTGCGGGAAATCTATAAAGATACTCATCGCTAAATGGAAAAGGAGGAGAATCATTTAGCATGCTTGCACTAAGGATTGTGTAACCATTATCAATAAGGACCTTTTGTGTATCGTCGTTAAATCTATTTTCCGGAGGTATGAAAATATTAGTAGTTACTTTTAGTTTCTCGTAAATCTTATTAGTTGATTCTTGTAACATGGCATTTTGTTTTGGTTCATCAAAAATTGTATATGGTTTGGAATTCAGCCCATGATTTGCAATTTCAATTTTACCCTCTTGAATATTTTTAGATACCATATCATAAAGATATGAATCATTTCCAAATGAATCAATAATAACACCTAGGGTAATTGGAGTGTTATTTTTGGTAAAAACGCTTATCAATTCATACTGAACATTGTTAAGCCAAAAATCTTGAACACCATCTAAACGGAAGGAAACGCAGTTGCAAGATAATTTGTAATTTTTAACGGATGTATGGTAAATTTTCGGCTCTGATACTGGCTCTGATACTGGCTCTGATACTGGCTCTGATACTGGCTCTGATACTGGCTCTGATAGCTCCGTAGGATTTAGCGCAACCAAATCAAAATTATTTTGATTTCCTATAATGGTCAATCTTGTATCTGGCCATCGTGGATCTTTTACACCATTCTCTAAAACAGACACAGAATATATCCCTGAAGGGATACTTGAAAAGAAAATTTCTCCTTTATTCCCCGTCATGTAATTTTCTAACATAAGGTTATTTTTCCCTAGGATTTGTACTGAAAAATTTCCATCTGTTTTAAGAAATTGATGAGATTCTGCATCATACAGTCTAAAGGTAATTAATTCTTCTACAACAGATGGTACAGGTATTACAATTTTTTGTTCTTGAGCTATGCCTTGCTGTATTTTTATTTTAGGAATACTAGCAAGCAAAAATTCATCAAAATATACTTCAGCGATATAATAGTCCTGTACCCTGCTTGTTGGCTGGAGCCAATATCTTAATGTATCACCATTTTGATTTGTAGTTCCCAATCGCTGTTGTTCACCATTTTGGGATTTAATTATTACCTTAGCCCCATCAATAGGTTTTTCTCCATCTTTATAGACTACATTTAATTTTAAACCTCCTGGTAGTGGAATATTAATATCTAATTTTTCTGAATTATTTTTTAAATTTACATATCCTACTTCAGAAAACATTCCGTTTACAAAAACTTCAACTTTGTATCTATGGTCTTTGGGAAGTGTAACAGTTTCAGGATTACTGTCCAAATTTTTTTCTATAAATGGTGTTTTTTCTAGATCTTGGTAAATTAAATAATTTGTTTGATAAGCATCTATTCTATCCCCATTTGTATATTTTATTTCAATTTTTAGTGTTTCTGTTTCTTCAGAATATGATGAAGTAAATGGAATAACTAAAGAAAAGATTACTGTAAACGCACAAATTTTGTAAATATCAAATTTTTCCACTCTAATCACCAATTCTCTTTGCACTAGTCCACGTAGCTTTTTTCCCTGTTAATTGTTCAAATATCGCCTTTAATAGTAAAAAGTCAACAATTTGTTTAAAACCAAATAATAAAAATCCCGCATAAAATAATAATTTTGGGTCCTCATTATCAATTCTAATTGCCAAGGCGCACATTAGAAAATGGACCACGGTGAAAATTCCAGCGGCTTCTAAAACCCACAAACCGTCACCCGCTAGAACTCCTAGAACAACGTTTACCAGAGCGGTAAAACCAATAATCGGAGTTATTATCATTCCTAAAAAGAGGTAAGGTAATGCTAATTTCTGCAAATATCCAAATCTTGGATTTATTAATGCATCTGAATGTCTTTTTAAAACCTGAATATTTCCACGATACCATCGTTTTCTTTGCTTTTTAAAATCGGAAAAAGTTGAAGGTGCCTCAGTATATGCTACAGCTTTTACACTTCCTTGTGTGATCAACCCGGCCTTTAGAAGTTTTATTGTTTGGTCAAAATCTTCAACAATTGTTTCTTTTCCGTAAGAACCAGTTCCTGATACACATGATTTTTTAAATGCTCCCAAAGCACCTGGAACAACAGTTATTGAACCAAATGCATCAAAAGCTCGTCTTATAACTTGAATTCCCGTAAGATATTCTAAAGCTTGGCACTTAGTAATCCAATTTACCCTGTTTCTCACTTTAATATTACCAGCTACAGCAGCAACGTGTTTATCCACCTCAAATCCTTTTACAATTTCTTTGATCGAATTTCGTCCTATTATGGTATCTGCATCAACAACTACAATGATTTCTCCTTTTGCATATACCAGACCATAGTTTAAAGCAGAAGCTTTTCCTCCATTATCTTTGTGTAAAACGCTTATTTTATTTTTAAATTCATTTGCTATTTCTAGAGTTTCATCAGTACTTCCATCATCAACAAAAATAATTTCTTTTCGAGGATATTGGGTTTCGAGCATAGACTCTAAAGTTTTTCTAATAACTTTTTCTTCATTAAATGCAGGGATTATTACTGAGACCTTTGGATAGTTTTTTAGATCTGGTTGTAGGGTTTCACGATGTTTACTTACAACGGACATTGGAACAAATAACATTGTAGTCCAAAAAGAAATGGTCATTGCTGAAAGTAGAATTACTCTTGTTGGAGCCTCTGCCAAGGAAGTCCCCTCATAGGCAACCAAACCTCCCATAACAAATGGTGAAACTATTAAAATAACTAAAAAAACTGAAGGTCCTTTTTTACCCTCTTTATTTTTTGAGAATAATTTATGATGAGAGTTAAACATATGATAAATTGCCAATCCGCCTCCCATACCCATTGCGACCACGCTTATTGGACCTAAAATATAGTAAATGGTGCCTGCAAGAAAAATGAAAATTGATGCAGTTATGATTACTTGAACTGGGTCGGTTCGGATTTTTTTTTCGTTTTTAGACCGCTTCAGATTTATCCTTTTCATTTTTTCAACATAGTCAGGATCACAGAACGCTGTAGGGCTTTTTGATTTAACAAATTGTGTGGATTCAATTTTTTGTTTTTGATTTGGATTAAACATGATCCTGTTTATCCTTTAATTATACTACTGCGAGCTTGTAGTTACAGCTGCTTTGCCAATTTACATCTTCTAGATTGAATTTATTTTCGCATTTTAAACAAAGATATTCTGAATCTAGTTGGGAAAACACATCACTGCAATTATTACATATGTAATGATTTGGTAAAACTCTATAATCAACTCCTAATGCAACAATTTCTTTGTTACAACTAGGGCATTTGTCTTGGAGATAAGTTCTTTCCTCAGAAACATTTCCACAGTTATAATGTTCAATTAATTTTCCTAGTCGGAAGTGAGAACTGTTACAAGAAGGACATGAAAATACCTGGGTTGTTTTTACAGAATTACATTTGTTACAAGAGATTTCCTTTTTCTCTCCAAGATTAACAATTTTTCCTTCTCGCTCTAATTCGTTAAGATGTAGCCTAATGGTTTCATCTGAAAATCCTATCATTTGTTCGATTAAATTAAGACTAACTTGTTTGGAAGAATTTAAAATAAAATCAACTCGGTCGATCACTTTAGTTTTAACTTCCTCCTCGGCATTTTCTAACATTTTTAGTTGTTCAGATTCTTTTTGGAAAAAGAAATCTTCTTTTTCAATGGTTTCAAAAGTATTTTTTAGACTCTCAAATCTTATTGGCTTTTCCAAATATTGGTAAATTCCCAATCGAATTAGTTCCTTTACTCCTTCATCTTCTTTTTCAGTTGCAGTTTCTAAAATTACACGTGCATTTGGTTGTATGTCAAGAATTTGAGTAAGAACTGATCTGCAATCCATGTCCGGAAGCATATAATCTAAAAGCACTATGGGAGGAGTATTTGCTTTGATTAGTTTTTTAAATTCCTTGACTGCAGTATAACCATTATCGCTAGAATGAATATCTCTGTAATCTAGCTTTTCTAAAAAACTCTTTAACAGCATAGTTACCGCTGGGCTGTCCTCAACAATCAAAACTGGTGGTTTGGTAGTCAATACTATTATTTTTCTTTATAATTTGCATAAATACCCCTGTATGATTGAATTGAACATATTCTAATCTTATAAATAGAATTTTTAAAAGTAAACGCGAGCAAAAAAGTTTATTCATCAAATGAAAAAGAAAAATTTTGGTAGTTCAAAGGAAAATTTATTTCATAAAAAATGGTCCTAAAAAAGATTTAAAATTTAAAAAAATTGAAAATTCTATGCATATTTTAAATTTTTTAAATGATTCGATTTACAAAAACCTAAATGGACAACACTAAAAAACAAGTTATTGATTCATGGTCCTTCGCTAGGCATTGGTGCAGGCATTACCTCTGTTGTAATAATAATTTCGTTTTTAATATTCAATTCAATAAATAATGAACCAGAACTTTTTTTTGAACCTACTTCAAATACACCAGATATCATTTCCCCTAATGTAATCTCATCTACAATTATTGCAAATGGATCTCCCATCCGTGGAGATATTAATGCTCCAATAACTCTAATTGAGTTTGGGGACTATCAATGTCATTTTTGTAATGTACATTTTCATAACACAGAGCATCTGTTGTTAGAAAATTACATTAATAATGGAAAAGTGAAAATGATTTTCAAGGATTTCACCATTATAGGGCCTGATTCCATAAATGCAGCACATGGAGCTCACTGTGCAAATGATCAAGGAAAGTTTTGGGAATATCATGATATTCTGTACAATAATTGGACTGGAGAAAATAATGGATGGGCTTCTTCAATTAATTTGTTGAAATTTGCCCAAGAAATAAAATTAAACATTGATGAATGGTCTGATTGTATGATTGAAGCAAAACACTCCCAAATTATAACTGAAAGTAGTAAAAATGCTAGGGAACTTGGAATAACGGGAACACCAGCGTTTTTTGTGATTGGACCTGACAACAAGATAACCAAATTAATTGGAGCCCAACCATTTGAAGAATTTAAGCGAATATTTGATTCAGAATATGATAAACTTTCATAATCAAAAATATCTAAAATCCCTTTGAATTTAGGAGGAAGCAAGTAGAAGAAAAACATAGTAAAAAGATCGAGTAAAATCTATTGACCTTTTTAAATATTTAGGCATAAATTCCTAGGTTTGGTCTATTTTTGAGCTAAAATTTATCATAGTTAATCCTTATATGAGAATCCAAGGACGCAAGCTTATGGCAGCAGGTATTGACGATATTGCGATTTACATACCTAGATTATATGTAGACGCTTCCGATTTTGCAAAAGCACGTGGTCTAGACCCTGAAAAATTACAAAAGGGGTTGGGGGTGTCTCAAATGGCAATTGTTGACGCTAATCAGGATCCTGCTTGCCTTGCTTCAAATGCATGCCTTTCAATTATGCAAAACAACAAATTATCTCCAGAAGACATTGGGCGGCTTTATGTGTCAACAGAATCTTCATTTGATGAATCAAAAGCAATGAATTCTTATGTAATTGGAATGCTTGAGCAAATTTATGGGCAAGGTGCATTTGAACACTGCGGTGGGGTTGAAACAAAATTTGCGTGTGTTAGTGGTTCTTATGCATTGTATGACAATACCAACTGGATTAGAGCAGGGGAAGCAGAAGGAAAAGCTGCACTAGTAGTTGTTTCAGATATAGCAAAATACGATATGGGGAGTAGTGGGGAAATGACACAAGGAGCTGGCGCAGTTGCAATGCTACTAAATGATAAACCAAGACTACTAGAATTTGACCCAAAGGTGACTGCAACATCAATAAAAGATGAATATGATTTTTATCGACCATTTGGAAAAGAAACTCCAATTGTTCATGGACAGTATTCCAATTTACTTTATATGATTCAGGTAAGAAAGGCCCTAGAAATTTACAAGAAAAAAGCGATTGCAACTGAACTGATTAAACTTGAACCAGGTGAAACTATTCTAGATCATATGGACTACATTCACATGCATTTGCCATATAGCAACATGGGTAAAAAAGCCCTAGCATATTTAGTAAGGCACGAGTGGCGTCAACTTCCAAGATGGAGAAAAATTATTCAGGAAATTGGAATAGAAGAACCAATACCAAAAGACCCTAGAGGAACTATTGAATCCGTCTTAGGAGATCAAGAATATATGGCAAAGGACCATGAATTTACAAAATTATTCACAAAAACTCCTGAATTTCAAGAAGTTTATGAGGCAAAACTTGCAAGTTCACTTATCGCATCCAAGATGATAGGGAATTTGTATACTGCATCACTTTACCTTGGATTTAGAAGTAGTCTTGAATTTGAATTTCAGAAGGGGGTTAATCTTAATGGAAAACGAGTAGGATTTGGATCCTATGGTAGTGGTGCAAGTGCAATGGTGTTTAGCGGCGTAATTCAACCAGAATACGAGGAAGTTGTTAAATCTATGAATTTAGAGGCAGAGCTTGGACCGAGAAGAAAATTGACTTTAAATGAATATGAAAGAATCCATGAAAGCAAACTAAGTCCCGAAGAATCAATGCTTAATCCAAAGCAGGAATTTATCCTAGTAGATGTAAATACTAGTACCGAATCTAGAGGCGAAAGAAGATATATTTTCACCGAATAATCTATGAAAGAAAAAAATCATCTAGCAAAAGATTATCTTTTTAGTTACATCAAAAATTCCGAAAAAAGATTTCAAGATTTATTATCTCAAACAAAATTTGATAAAATAATTAATGAAATTTTGGAAAATTGTTACGATAAAGTTTCACTGATGGAAAACAAAGAAGAAAGTCTAGGTGTTTTTGCTACTGGAATATTGCACTATATGCTTACTAGCGCCATGATTACAAGTCAAAGAAAAATAGAGCATAAAAACATAAAAATAGATATCGCAATTCCTGATTTAAAAACATTAGAGAATGATCCCAAAAAAACTTTGATCATTTGTATACCAAAAACAATAGAAAAAAATTATATAAAAAAAAAATTAACCCAATTACAACAGGTTCAGCCAGAAAAACAAAACATATGGTTTGTTTTAACTCATGACGTAAAGTTAGGATGTAAAACATATGTTATCAAAAGAGAAAATTCGACATTTTCAAAAATTATTTACGATATTGGTAATTTTGTAAATTTACAAGGGTCCAACAAATTGAAAATTTTACGAGTTTAAGAATTATTTTATTATTAAATTCATTTTTACATTTTTTTTGAAATTTTTGTACAGAGAATTATCACTAAGGTTTTCTATAAAAGGGATTGTACCTAAAATAGGAAGACCGGTTAGGGCTGGAATGTCCCTTTTTAGAGTTTTTAATGGATATCCACCCACATCAAAATTATTAATTATTATTCCCTTGACAGGAATTTTTTTCTTTGTGCACATTTCGTAGGTCATGAAAGTGTGATTAAGGGCTCCAACTCTTGAGCGGGTCACTATGATGGTAGATAATCCCATGTCTTTTATTAAATCTGCAACAAAATAATTTTTTAAAATAGGAGTCATGATTCCACCCATACCTTCCACAAGCACCAAAGAATGGTTTTTTGATAATTTTTTAAAACTAGCCAATACTTTCCTAACTTTAACTTTAACTTTCAATTCTTTTGAAGCAGTGTAGGGAGATGCCTCCAATTTGAAAAATTGAGGATTCAATAAGTTTTCTGGATCCGAAACTTGTGCAGCTCGAGATAAAATTTCCACATCTTCAGATTTGAAGCCTTTTTTTTGTGGAACGCCAGCCGCAAATGGCTTCATAATCCCTACATCCACTCCCATTTTACGCAAAGTAACCGCTAGTCCAGCTGTAACGTAAGTTTTTCCAACATCAGTATCGGTTCCAGTTACGAATATGGATTTCACAGATTATTCTTAAAGGGAATTGTTGATTAACCTTTCATTTTCAATGGTTGATAAAAAATTTAAATTGGAAAAACGATCATTCGAAAAACTAAAGGTTGTTTCAGGTTTAGTCTTAATTTAAAAAGACAATCTTTCTGGGGCGTACAAAAAGGTCCTATATGCTAGATTGGAAATTTAGGGATTGACCTATAAAGGAAAGGAAAAGAAGAAGGTTATGATTACAGTGAATTGTAAAGATGTTTTACCCATTCAGCACCAAATATTGGTTTACGTTGCTGATAGTGTTGGTGCAATCCCAGCAATAAAACACGATGAATTTATTTTATCTTCAATTGAAAACGATGAAAAAATTGATAGTATGGAGGTGAGAAAATCAATTCAAGAATATCTCGACTCTATTGGGGAAGGAAGTAATTTTACAGTAATTCCTGATTCCGTTAAACTTTACATCAAATCAATTAATGGAAAAAAAATTAACAAAATTACCCCTCCTGTAAAAACTGTAAAAACTTGTTGTGGTTTTTAAAAAATTTAAAGATTAAAAATTTTATAAAATAATATTAAAACAGAATTGTTAGGTAGGAGTGTCTTTCGTATAATTATTAAGCTTAATCGATTTAAAAAAATTACTTGAGAATGAATAGTTTTATCTGGCATCCAAATACTCAAATGAAAGAATGGGAAACTTTTGATAAAATTACCCATGCTAAAGGTGTGTGGCTATTTGATTCAAAAGGTAACAAAATGCTTGATGCTGTTGCTTCTATGTGGTGCAATGTATGGGGGCATTCCAAGAAAGACCTGATAAAAGCAATCGTGAAACAAAGTCAAAAACTACAACACTCTTCAATGTTTAATCTTACAAATGCACCTGCAGAAAACCTAGCAGAAAAGTTAGTAAAAATTTCTCCGGGAATGCACAAGGTGTTTTATTCCGATAATGGATCCTCTTCCATGGAAATTGCTATAAAATTAGCATTACAGTATTGGCAGAATGTAGGGGAAAATCAAAAATCAAGAATTGTTACTCTTGAAAACGGATATCATGGAGATACATTTGGAGCAATGTCAGTTGGATATGTTCCAGAATTTTTTGGCAAATTCAAAAAACAATTATTCCCCACAATACAAATCCCTGCTCCAAACAAGTATAGAATTCCAAAAGGGTTCACATTTTCTGATTATGAGAATTTTTGCTTAGATAAAATAGAAAATCATTTTTCTAAAGATAACAAGATTGCTGCTTTTGTAATGGAAAGTGGAGCTCAGGTCGCAGGAGGTGTTTTAATTTTTCCTAAAAATTTTCAAAAAAAAATTAGAAAAATTTGTAAAACCTATGATGTTTTATTTGTGCTAGACGAGATTGCAACTGGGTTTGGACGATTAGGGTCCATGGTCCAATACACAGAACAAAAAAGTACTCCGGACATTGTAGCTTTTGGAAAGATGCTAACAGGAGGTTATTTGACGATGGCTGCAACTCTTGCTAGTAAAAAAATTTATAATTCATTTTTAGGAGAATTTAATGAAAAAAGACATCTTTTTCATGGACACACATATACTGGAAACCCAATAGCTGCTGCAGTATCCCTTGAGAATTTAAAATTATATCAAAAAGAAAATTTGATTAAAAAAATCCAAAAAAAATCTAAAATTTTTGAAAAGTATTATGATGAATTTCTGAAATTTGAATCTGTAGGAGATATTCGACATAAAGGAATGCTTATGGGAATAGAGATGGTAACGAATAAAAAAACTAAAACTCCGATTCATCCAAATAAATCAATAAATAAAATTTTCTTTGAAATTGGTAAAAAACATGGAATTTATCTTCGGACTTTGGGGAATATTGTAATGTTAGTTCCCCCCTTAGCCATATCAGAGAAAGAACTGGACTTGTTACTAAATCGGACAATTCAAACAATAAGATCTGCTCAAAAACATATTCTTTAGGAACGTTAACCTCTAAATATTTCAAGGTTAACCTTTCCAGAAATCTTATTTAATGTAATTTTTCTCAGAATTACTGTGGATGTAAACGAGTTTATCCAAGAAAGTAAAGAGAATGTTTTGTCAGGAGTCGGAATTACATCAGAAGATGCTACTAAATTGTTCAATATTCCCGAGGAGTTTCTAAGTGAGCTTGGAAGAGCTGCCAACCAGATAACTCGAGAATTTAATGGAAACAAAGTAGATGTAGAACAACTAAACAATATCAAAAAGAATTCTTGTAGTGAAGATTGTTCTTTTTGTGGTCAATCAGCATTTTTTGATACTAAGATAGAAACATACCAATTGCCCTCTCCCCAAGAAGTTGTGACTAGAGCTAAAAAAGCAAAAGATGAAGGGGCTGAATCATATTGTCTAGTTGCGGCATGGAGAGAACCATCTCCAAATGACTTTGATAAAGTTTGTCAAATTATTGAACAAGTAAATGAGCAAGTAGATATCAGTTTAGAATGTAGTTTAGGATTTTTATCAGAACCGCAAGCGAAAAAACTCAAAGAACTCCATGTTAAAAGGTATAACCATAATTTAGAGACCGCGAAATCCAAGTTTTCTGAAATATGCACCACCCATACCTATGAAGACAGGATGAAAACGTTGCAAATTGCAAGGAATGCAGGATTGGAGCTTTGTACTGGCGGTATTATAGGATTAGGAGAAACGAGGAAACAGCGTTTAGAGTTAGTTTTAGAATTAGCTTCAATTTATCCTGAAGAAGTAACAATCAACATTTTGGTTCCAGTACCTGGAACTCCATTGGAATTGCAAACACCGCTTGAAAAATCAGAAATTATTCGCATGTTTTCCATTATTAGATTTTTACTTCCAGAGTCTATGATAAAAATTTCTGGAGGCCGTGAAACCAATCTTGATGATTCTGGAGAAGAATTACTTCAAAGTGGGGCAAATGGCATAATCACCTCTGGATACCTCACCATGGGTGGAAATGAGGCTAAAAAAGACATTAACATGATAAAAAAAATTGGCCTTGAAATCTAGACTCGGTTTTGTGGATTCTGAGCTTAAGCAGATAAAACAAAACCATCTTTATAGAAAATTAAGATATGGTACCATAAATGGTGCAAAAATTACCATTCAACAAAAAAATCTAATTAATTTGTGCTCTAATGATTATCTTGGAATTCCACCTTTAAGGATGAAAATAAAGCAAATGCAATCCAGTTCTCGATTAGTTTCTGGAAATGATAAATCATATCAGACTTTGGAGAAAAAGCTCGCTAGACATAAATCTCAGGAAACAAGTTTAATTTTTCCAACTGGATATATGGCAAATTTAGGTGGCATCTCTGCAATAGCAAAAGCAGGTGACCTGATTTTAAGCGATGAGTTAAACCATGCAAGTATAATTGAAGCTTGTAAACTATCCGGAGCAAAAATTTCTATTTACAAACACAATAACATGGAAGATCTTTACCGTAAATTAAAACCAAATTACAAAAACAAATTTGTAATTACCGAAGGCATTTTTAGTATGGATGGAGATTTTTCAAACCTTAAAGAGATTACGGAAATTGCCATAAAGACTAATGCAAATACAGTCCTTGATGACGCCCATGGGGATTTTATAGAAGGATTAGACGGGAAAGGCACAGGTAATTATTTAGGGGTTTCAAAAAAAATTGATTTGTATATTAGTAGTTTAAGTAAAGGGTTAGGATCCTTTGGAGGCTATATTTCTTCTCAAAAAAATGTAATTGATTTATGTATTAATAAATCAAAAACAATAATCTATACTTCTGCCCTCCCATCATTTTTGGTAGAATATTCTTTAAAGAGATTTGAATCAAACAGAGAGAAATATCGAAAAAAATTACATGCAAATAAAAAAGCCCTTTTAAAAGGACTAAATGAAATCGGCTATTCAATTAATTCCAAAACGCATATTATTCCAATAATAGTTGGTAACGAAAAAACTGCAATCAATTTTGGAAAATATTTATTAAAAAAAGGAGTTTTCGCTCAACCAATACGATATCCTACTGTTCCTAAAAATAAGGCAAGATTAAGAATATCCGTCACAGCTTGGTTATCCCCTAGAGACATACAAAAATCATTAGAAGTGTTCGATTTAGCATTTAATAAATTCATGAAAAATTAATTTTTTTATCTCATTGAATCAAATCCAAGAAAGGCAGGCGATCCCACAATCACTGCAATTGTAATGATAATTCCTAAAACAATTCCTACTAAAACAAAACGTTTGTTCATTATTAAAAAATAGGACTACCCAGATAAAAAGCAAGGGAGTGGGGAGTAATCTGGAAGAATCTTTTAAAGGAAAAATTGGAACTCTAAATTATGGTAGAAGTTACCCTAGCCGTCGCCCTTTTGGCAGGATTAGGATCCTTTGTGGCTCCATGTATCTTACCAATGATACCAGCTTTTTTAGCATATATTTCAGGCTCAACCTTAAGTGAGTTAAATCAGAAGGGCGGATCTAAAACAATTTCCGTAAACAGGACAAAAATTA
The DNA here is from genome assembly GCA_024644385.1 of Nitrosopumilaceae archaeon. Lineage (GTDB taxonomy): Archaea > Thermoproteota > Nitrososphaeria > Nitrososphaerales > Nitrosopumilaceae > Nitrosomaritimum. The sequence goes on from JAHELB010000011.1 coordinate 23,668, forward strand.
TTTTAAATACGGTGTTTTTTGTTCTAGGTTTTTCATTGGTGTTTTCCACATTAGGCGTAATCATAAACAGCACTCTTGCAACGTCTTCAGGAGATCTAATAAGTGGTTTTAACCAAGTGGGCGGTATAATCATAATTGGTTTTGGTATTTTCTTATTACTATCTTCAAAAATTAACCAGTTAAATTTTGAAAAAAAATTTATCCCAAAAAGATCTAAAACTAGTTACCCTTTATCCTTTATTTTTGGTTTAGCATTTGCAGCAGGATGGACTCCTTGTGTTGGACCAATTTTAGGGACAATTCTTACTCTTGCAGCTACCACTCCATCAATTGCCTTTAACCTCTTATTGGTATATTCACTAGGCTTGGGGATTCCTTTTGTTTTGATAGGAGTATTTTTCTCAAGAGCTAATAAAATTATTAAGGCAATGAGTAAACATTTAAAATATTTCAACGTTGTTTTAGGTGGATTTATCATTATTTTAGGAATACTAGTATTTACAAACCAGTTGGCCTATATTGCAAATTTTCCATTGCTAAATGAATTATTATTAGGATAATATAATGAAATCAGAAATTAAAATTGCAGTAGTTTTTGGAATCGCAATAGTATTAACTATTGGAATAATTAGTGTCCTATTTTCCTCACTGGATTTACAAGTTGAGCAATCATTAATAAATCCAAGCCAAAGCAATCCTGGAAATTTAATTGACAAATCCAAATTCAAAAAAGCACCAGAGATTGTGGGCATTAGTCATTACCTGAACACAACCCCCGAACAATTAACCTCTGAAATCAAAGGAAAGGTGGTGCTATATGATATTTGGACTTATAGTTGCATCAATTGTATTAGAACCCTTCCCTACATTACAGCATGGAATGATAAATATTCAGATGAGGGGTTGCTTATCATAGGAATTCATTCTCCAGAATTTGAATTTGAAAAAGATAAAGATAATGTAGAGTTGGCAATATCCAAACATGGAATTACATATCCAGTAGTGATGGATAATGAATGGGAAACTTGGAACGCATTTGAAAATAGATACTGGCCTAGAAAATATATTGCAGATCATGAAGGATATCTTCGATATGATCATATTGGTGAAGGAGCATATCAAGAAACAGAAAAAATTATTCAACGGCTTTTAGAGGAAAGATCATTATCTCTTGGAATGCAAATAGTATCTGCTGAACCCCTTGTAGATATTGAAGAATTTGAACACACCAGTTTTAGAACTCCGGAATTATATTTTGGATATTCACTTGCTCAAGGGAGAAATCAATTAGGAAGCGCAGAAGGATTTAACCAAAATAAAATTACAACATATAATGAACCAAATAATCTACAACTCCATAAATTTTACCCCATTGGAAAATGGTTAAACCTTGAGGATAGCATGAAATTAGAGTCAGATTCAGGTTCAATAAAAATTCTATATCATGCAAAAGAGGTAAACATTGTAACTGCAAACCAAGCAGAACTGGAAATATTCTTAGATGGTAAACCACTTGATGAGAGATATTCTGGAAAAGACATTAAATCAGGAAATAAGATCATTACTTCCGACCCTGATTTATACAACATCATAAATAGTGAAAAATCTGCAACTCATGAATTAGAAATTAAAATCAACAAAAAAGGATTTGAGATTTTTACCTTCACCTTTGGTTAAACTGTACCTTTTTACCCCTGTAACTAGAGTTACACCTCAGATAGGGACAAATTAGTTTAAAACATAATTTCAAAGGAAACCTTGGAGAAATTAAAATTTGATTAGTAATTCTTGGAATAAAGGTTCAGAAGAAAGCTTGTCCCAAAAAATAATGGGTAAAGTAAAACCAGATGAACCCCTAAAAAACAAAATTGAGTTCGCCCAAAGAAAGTTACAATCCCAGATTAGCAAATTAGAAGGAATTAATATAAAATTACAAGCAAAGCATGATGTCATTTTTGAGAAAATTGTAAATGCTCAAAAATCTCATAACAACGGTTATGCAAAAGCTTATGCTGTCGAATTAACTCAATTAAGAAAAATGAAAAATATGGTAAGTGGCGCAAAACTTTCTATGGAGCAAGTTCAACTTAGGTTAGGAACTGTTTCAGAACTCGGCGATGTGGTAGTAACTTTAAGTCCGGCAATGTCACTTATCAGAGGCTTAAGTTCTTCATTAAGTGGAATTATGCCCGAAGCAAATGCTTCAATGCAAGACTTGTCACAAATATTAGGTGATGTCATGACTGGGTCATCAGTAAGTGATAACGGATTAATGGATGCAGGAATATCTGAAAATGCTGATACCATGGCTATTCTTGAAGAGGCACATTTAGTAATTGAAGGGCAAACCAAAACTTCCATTCCAGAGATTCCAGATAATCTCAAACACGAAATTATTCAAAGACGTCCAGCAGATGTTTTATTGTAAGAAAATATTTTTTACTTTGATCTCTTTTTAGCTTTTTGAATTAGTATTTTTTTAATTCTAGATATCGTAGGATAACTATATCCTCTTCGACGATAATTTGCTATCATCATCTTCCAATTTTTTAATCTCCATTGAGCTTGCTCATATGTAACAGAATGAACCTCCTTTTGAATAATGCTTTTTCGTCCAACTTTTAGAGTCCCGGCATCTTTGGCTGACCACCGATTTCTTGCAAATTTTAATCCAGTTAAAATTTCCGCCATTGGCATCTCTTTAAAATATTCTTTCAATTTTTTGAGTTCAGCATCTGTGGGTTTTTCTAATATTGAAAGTTCGATTAATGATTTTTTCATAAAAATAGTAGAAAGCAGTAGTTTAAGAAATTCTTGCTAAATCAGATTTTACTAAACAAAAGAAAAATTGAAATCAAAAAATCGATCTAGCAACCAAAAAAATCAAAATTTGAATTTTTACATATTGTGTTATACATTCCAATTCCCATTACAACGGCAGACAAAAGGATGAGGGGGATAAGAATAAAGATTTTTGTTCTCAGCCCCATATGAACAATCACATTAATTCCTATAAATTTGTCACAGTTTATTCTACAATAATGGCAAAAGTACCTTGAGATTTTGGGTTTTTTAACAAGTTTACCATTTTTCTAGGCAAAAGATCTGATGCCTTATCACAATTTACTGCAAGTGTTCGTGGACATACAAAATTACTTTTTCTAATTACAATATCTTCAGGATGAGTTAGTATTAAATTCTGATGTCCTCTACCTTTTACAATAAATTTTAGTTGCTCTACTTGAATTTCAAATGTTATCTTTGATTTTGGATCCTGGAGTTTTTTCTTTAGGGGAATTGGAAGATCCAAGCAGCTAGAGGATGCATTTACCCCAATTATACAATCACCCTTAGGGGTCAGTTTGGAATCTTTTGTGATTTCAATAGTTTTTTTGTGGTTAGATCTAATATTTTTATGGCCTGAAAATTTAACTTCGAATCTCACGGCAAAACAGATTGGCTAGACTTAAATTAATCTTCCAGAGTATTCAAGACTAAATGCTTCCTGCACAACAAGGTTACGATAGAGCGATTACAGTTTTCTCTCCAGATGGGAGGTTATACCAGGTCGAATATGCAATTGAAACCGTAAGAAGAGGTACAATAGCCGTAGGCATAAAAAGTAAGGAAGGAGTGGTTATTGCAGTAGAGGAAAAACCAAGAAAATTACAAATTTCAGACGTTGCACAAAAAATCTTCCAGATAGACGACCATGTTGGTGTGGCTGCAGCTGGATATATCCCTGATGCAAGAAGTCAGGTAGATAATGCCAGATTCTTTTCTCAAAGTAACAAATTGATTTATGATGAACCAGTAGAAGTAGAAACAATCGCCAAACATTTGGCAGACCAATCTCAGCAGTATACCCAGTATGCAGGAGTAAGACCATTTGGGGTATCATTGATTTTAGGCGGAGTAATAAATAAAGAACCAAAAGTGTATCTAACTGATCCTAGTGGAACGTACATTTCCTATGATGCCATAGCAATTGGTTCAGGCTCTGATCAGGTTACTGACTTTTTAGAGAAATCCTACACAAATGATTTATCACTGGATGATGCATCTGCACTAGCTGTTGCTAGCATTTATCTATCAAGTGAAGATAAAGAAGGCACTAGTCATATCAGAATGGCTCAAATCAAAACTGAAACGGGTCTTTTTGAATTAGTTTCAGAAAATCAGATCGAGGCATTTGCAAAGATAGCAAAACAAAAATTTCCGCATGGAGATAAATAAGTAAAAATTATTCTCAGTAGACCACTACATTGAATCTTTCGATTGCAATCCCTGATTCGTCTCTTTCTGATGAGACACTAAAACTAGATAAAACTAGAAAGTTAGGAGAGATAGCAAGAGCATGTGCGATTTTTAGAGTAAATAATATTTTCATTTACCAAGACGGCCCAAACAAAGATGATAGAAATTTAATGTTGCTTATTTTGAAATATTTAGATACACCACAGTTTTTAAGAAAACGATTATTTCCTAAAATGAATGAATTAAAATTTGCAGGGGTATTACATCCATTAAAGATTCCAAGTCATATTACAACTGCAGATGCAAAAAAAATTAAAAAAGGAGATGTAAGAGAAGGAATAATTGTAAGTTTTAAAGGGAGGAAATTTGTAGACGTTGGAATTAATCAACTTGTACAATATTTTGGACATGAAAATATTGGAAAGCGAACAACAATTCAATTCAAAAGAGGATATCCAAATTTTGAAGTGAAACCAATTACCAAAGATGAGGCTCCATCATTCTGGGGATTTTCAATTAAAGAACGAGCTAACCTTTTCTCGTTAATTTCTGAATGGAAAGGATTTACAATTATTACCTCAAAAAAAGGAAAAATAGTAACTAAAGAACAAATTTCAAAACATTTAAACTCAACTGAGCCAATTTTGATAGTTTTTGGTTCTCCTCAAAAGGGGGTCCATCAAATTCTAGGTGGAAAAATGAGTAATTTACAAAAATCAAAAATCTTGAATTTCTTTCCTAACCAAGCTACAGAAACAGTAAGATTGGAAGAGGCAATTCTCGGAACTTTATCAATAATTAACGCATATCGTGTAGGATAAAAAATTAAGAGATGCCTGAAAAAAAGAATTTTTTAATTTTAGCAATTGGAATAGGGATTTTTGGAGTAGTAATTGGAAGTATTACGATATGGAATTTGATAAATGACGTTTTAGAACCCTAAACCTTGTCTTTATTGTTGTTAACCTGTATTATTTAATAGGTTAACGATATTCTCATAGCGTTTATTAGACGGCTATCGATGATTTCGTTTTATCAATGGGAGCTAGAAAACATAGTCAGCCAAGGAGAGGTAGTCTCGCATACTCGCCTAGGGGACGTGCCAAAAGTATGGAGGCAAGAATCAGATCTTGGCCAGAGGTAACTTCAGATGAGCCAAAAATTCTAGCTCATTGTGGTTTTAAAGCAGGTTGTGTACAAATCGTAAGTATTGATGATAGGGAAAAAACACCTAACGCAGGAAAACAACTGGTTAGTCTTGGAACAGTTCTTGTAACTCCACCCGTAACCATTTTGGGGATTAGAGGATACTCAAGAGATTTAGATGGAACACATGCTGAATTTGATGTTTATGCAAAGGATATCCCTAAAAATATTGCAAAAGAAATTACCTTAAAGTCCAAAGAAGGTGCCATCGAGGAGGCAGAAAAACATCTAAAGAGGATTAAAGAGATTTTTGCAGTAGTTGCAGTATCACCACGCCAAGCAGGTTTAGAGCAAAAAAAGCCATATGTGTTTGAAGCTTTAGTAAGAGGAGGAGATGTTGAAAAGCAATTTCAACATGTAAAAGAATTATTAGGAAAAGAGATAAAAATTGATCAGATTTTTGAAACTGGCGCAACTGTCGATGTTGCTGCAATTACAAAAGGGAAAGGTTGGCAAGGAGTAATTCAAAGATGGGGGGCAAAGAAAAAACAACACAAATCAAGAAAAACAGTTAGAGAGTTGGGTTCTCTTGGTCCAATCTCACCACAATACGTCATGTATACTGTTCCAAGAGCAGGGCAAATGGGATTCCATCAAAGAGTGGAATATGATAAAAGAATTATGATTATGGGTAATACTGATGAAAACAATCTTAAGATAAATCCAGATGGTGGTTACAAACACTTTGGATTGGTTAAGGGAGATTTCATTATTCTAAAAGGTTCAGTTCCTGGAACATATAGAAGACTAATCAAACTAAGAAGACAAATTCGAAATGCCCCCGCAAAAATTACTAAACCAAATATCTTGGAGGTAGTAGTTTGATCAAAACAACTTCACTTGCCCTAAATGGTGATAAAGAAGAGGAAATTGAATTGCCATTAGTTTTTTCAACCCCATTTAGAAGAGAATTAATTCACAAAGCTTGGACGAATCTAAATTCTCATAAATTTCAAAGACAGGGAAGACATCCAACTGCAGGAATGGACGTTGTTGCAGATAGCAATGATCCTCCAACAGGTCAAGGTATTTCTCGTATTGCAAGAATGAGAGGTGGTGGTGGCGGTAGACAAGGTCAAGCGGGAGAAGTTGCATCCACTAGAGGAGGTAGACAAGCACATCCACCAAATGTAAATAAAGTTATTTTCAAAAAATTAAACAAAAAAGAAAACAAACTGGCATTATGTTCTGCTATCGCTGCTACAGCTTCCAAGGAACAGGTTCAATTAAGAGGTCACAAAGTCGACGACATTGAATCATTTCCAATAATAGTATCTAATGACTTGGAATCGATTTCTAAAGCAAGTGAAATTTCCAAAGTTTTAGAATCTTTAAAACTTTCAAAAGATGTTGAAAGACTCTTATCAAGAAAACCCAGAAGTGGTCAAACTGCTCTTAGAGGAAGAGGTAAAAAAGTAGGAAAAAGTGTTTTGTTTGTTACAAAAGATTCTGAGAAAATAAACAAAGCTTGTGGATCCATACCTGGGGTGGAGGCAAGATCAGTTAAAGATTTGAGTGTATTGGATTTATCACCAGGATCTGATCATATTAGATTAACGGTCTATTCAAAAGCAGCAATAGAAGAGATTGCAAAAATTAAATCAGCGCATCTTCAATTGATGGAGAAGACAACATGAACGTAGATCAGGCTAATAGAATCATTTTGAAACCATACATTACAGAAAAAACATTTGCAATGGTTGAAAATGAGAGTAAAATTTGTTTTATTGTTGAAAGAGAGGCAAACAAACCACAAATTGCTGAAGCTGTAAACACACTTTACAATCAAAAAGCCATCAATGTAAACACTGCAAGGACAATTTATGGTAAAAAAGCATTTGTTCAATTTGAAACTATAGAAAAAGCAAGAGACTTGGCTACTAAGATAGGAATGCTATAATATGGACTATAAAACCTCAAAGCTACGGATATTGGAGAAGAAATATGGTTAAAGAATTTTTATACAGAGGACTCTCAAAAGAAGATCTTGATAACACTTCGTTAGAAAAATTATTTCAACTATTCAATTCTAGACAAAGAAGGTCACTCACTCGTGGAATTACAGACAGTAAAAGAAAATTAATTGAAGAGATAAAATCGGCAAAAGCTGGTAAATTAAAAACTCCAATCAAAACTCATCTTAGAGATTTGATTATTCTACCATACATGGTAGGTGTTACAGTAAATGTTTTCTCCGGGAAAGACTTTGTACCAGTTAAAATGAAAACCGAGATGGTTGGACATTATCTTGGAGAATATGTAATTACCAACAAAAGAGTAAGCCATGGTGCCCCAGGAGTTGGTGCGTCAAGATCCAGTCTCTACGTACCATTAAAGTGATTATTATGGGAAGATTCAACTACGCATTTCAAAATTATGACACAACAAAACATGTACGTTCTTCACTAAGAGAAAAAGACATTTCACATAAACATGCAAGAGAAATCGCTGTAGCAATAAGAGGACTATCAATTGAAAAGGCCCGAGACTATTTACAAGCAGTCATAAATAAACAAAGAGCCATTGCATTTGGAAGATACAAAAATCAAGTGGGTCATAGGTCAGATCCAGGAATGATGTCAGGTAGATATCCCCAAAAATCAGCAAAAGAGTTTATCAAAGTTTTAGATAATTTAGAATCAAACGCAGAATACAAAGGAATGGATTTAGACAGATTAAAAATAATTAATGCGACAGTCCACAAGGGAGTTCTTGTAAAGAGATTCACTCCAAGAGCGATGGGGCGAGCTACACCAAAAAACAATGTTCTAACACATGTAGAGTTGGTAGCTCAGGAGATTTAATTTGTCGTCAGTAAAAAATGTGATCAAAGATAATTATAATATGATGCTTCTCAAAGATTATCTTCGAGAAGCAATTAAAGACGCTGGTTTCTCACATGCAGAAATTTCAAAAACTCCAACTGGAACAAGAGTAGCCCTGCATGTAACAAGACCGGGAATTGTTATTGGAAGGAAAGGTTCCGGCATAAGAGAGCTTACTGAAAAACTTGCAATAGATTTTGGTCTTAAAAATCCACAAATTTCGGTAAATGAGATTGAAAAACCGGAATTATCCCCAAGTGTAATGTGTAATAGAATGGCATCTCACCTAGAACGTGGAACAGCATTTAGACGAGCTACCATGTGGACATTAAAACAAATAATGGAGGGAGGGGCAATGGGAGTACAAATAACAATTTCAGGTAAACTTAGAGGTGATCGTTCAGCTTTTGAGAAACATACTGCAGGAGTTTTGCCAAGAGCCGGGCATCATGCAGAGGTGATAGTTGACGAAGACATTGCTCATGTAAACACTGCAATGGGGTTAATAGGTATCAGGATTAGAATTGCCATAAAAGAAAAATTTGTTCCAGAATTTGAATTAAGAAAAGAAAAAGATCAACGGGAGAGAACAAAAAAAGTCAAAGTAGAAGAAATAGAAATTGAAGATGTTAAAGTAGAGGTTGTCAAGGCTTCAGGAAAGAAAGATAAGGCAAAATCAGAATCAGAAGTAATCGAATTGGAATCCAAGAAGATGGAGAATTTAGAGACACTTGAAGAGGAAGAGGCGAAATTAAAGTAATGACCAGGATAAGTATGAAAACAATAAGGGCCTTAAATGAAAAAGATCTTAAAAGTAAAATTCAAGAAACAAGAAGTGAACTTGGTAAATTAAGAGTTGATGGTTCAAAAGGCACTTTACGAAAAGAAAGTGGCAAAATAAAAGCCTTAAGACATGATATTGCAAGAATGCTTACAAGACTAAACGAGGAGAAAAATAAATGATAACCGCTGAAAATTTTACTCAACATGAGTTTATTGGATCAAAAACTCATATTACAAAATCAACAAATTCACAAAATGTCGGATTATATGGAACAATAATTAATGAGACTAAATCAATGTTTTACTTGAGCACCAAAACTGGAATAAAATCAATTCCAAAAAACAATAGCACTTGGAGGTTTAATGTGCAGCATCAAGAGGTTTCTGTAGATGGCTCTAAAATCCAAAAAAGATCCTTTGATAGAATAGGAGGAAAAGCATGACTCAAAATATAGGGTTGAAGGTAAAGTCACCAACAAAAGAATGTGATGATATTCATTGTCCCTTTCATGGAAGACTTTCAATTAGAGGGAAATTATTTGACGGTAAAGTAACAGGTGATAAAGCAAAACAGACCATAACATTACAAAAGGAAGCCCCTGTATATTTTAGTAAATTCAAAAGATATGCAAGAAGCACAAATACAATTCATGCACATGTTCCTGAATGTATCGATGTTTCTATGGGGGACCATGTTGTCACTGCAGAATGTAGACCGATAGCAAAATCAGTGTCCTATGTTGTAGTAGAGGTTAAAGAGTAGTATGGCAAAACAGGCAGGAAAAGGAGTTTCGGAATTCCGTCCATATGTTACAAGAGTAATCCCTGTGGGAGCAAACATTGTTTGTGCGGATAATACAGGGGCAAAAATTCTAGAAGTAATCAATGTAACTAAATACAAAACAAGGGTTTCAAGACTTCCTGCAGGAGGGGTGGGAGACTTTTGCAATGTTGTTGTAAAGAAAGGTCCTGCTGAACTTCGAAAACAAGTTTATGGAGCAGTTATCATTCGACAAAAGTATCCAGTTAGAAGATTAAATGGTGTTAGAGTATGTTTTGAAGATAATGCGGCGGTTTTGATTACTCCAGAGGGTGAAGTAAAGGGGACAGACATTAAAGGACCAGTAGCAGCTGAGGCTTCTGAAAAATGGCCACGAGTAGCTAATTTGGCATCAATGGTGGTATAAAATGAAACCGACAAAAATGAGAAATCAAATGATTTATCTTGCATCACAGGTTACAAAAAGTAAACAAATTTCAAGTCCATTATCAAAAGAACTCCAAAAAAAATATTCCAAAAAAAGTGTACGGGTAGTTGAAGGAGATAGTATAAAGATTATCAGAGGAGAATTTAAAGGAGTAGATGGAAAGGTTGCAAAAATTTCCATTCAAAAAAACAGCTTAGCAATAGAAGGGGTAAAGAAGGAGAAAACCAAGGGAGATAAATTTGATGTCTATATTCATCCTTCAAATATCATTGTCACTGGTCTAAAATCTGATGATGGGTGGAGAATCTCAAAATTAGAAGGAAAAAAACCTTCCAAGAAAAAAATTTCTACAAACAAAGAAACAAAAGTAGAAAAAACAAAAGAAAAGGAAGATGAGAAAAAGGCTTCAACCAAAGAAACAAAAGTAGAAAAAACAAAAGAAAAGGAAGATGAGAAATAATGGTAAGCATAGCTGGAAGTAAAAAACTAAAGAGGCAAATGGCGCCTCTGTTTTGGGGAATTAATAGAAAAAACAAAAGATTTGTAATAACGGTGAGACCAGGACCACATAGAAAAGAATTTTCAATTCCTAGTGCTGTTTTTCTAAGAGATACATTAAAAATCGTAAATACTTTAAGAGAAGCCAAAACTGCGATTTATTCGGGGAGAGTGAAGATTGATGGAATGGTTAGGAAGTCCCTACATCAAGGCATAGGTTTAATGGATGTCGTAGAGTTGAAAGATGTTCCTGATATTTACAGATTGGTTCCTAGTGACGGAAAATTTTTGAAGCCAGTGAAAATTAATGATTCAGAAAAAACAAAAAAAATTGTTAGAGTAAAAAGTAAAACTACCATAAAAAATGGAAAAACACAGATTGGGTTTCACGATGGACGTTCAACCATTTCAGATACAAAAGTAAATGTCGGAGATAGTTGCCTTATACAGATTCCAGATCAAAAAATTCTCGAAGTGTTAAAATTGGAAAAAAATGCACATGTCCTAGTTACTCGTGGGGTTAACGCTGGTAAAATTGGAAAAGTAGAAAATATTGAAGAAGGAACCTTTAGTCTTCCAAAAAGAATTCTATTAGATTTAGAAGAGAAAAAAATTGAAATTCCATCAGATGTCGTAATGGTAGTAGGTAAAGAGGAGCCAATAATCCAAATAAGGTGATATCGTGTCTCAAACTCAAGAAAACCCAATGAAAAAAATTTTTCTAGAAAAGGTTGTGCTAAATATGGGATTAGGTAGGTCAGGAGACGTAATTGAAATTGCTAAAACCGCATTACAACAAATCTCCGGTAAGAATCCATCTGCAAGAGAAGCAAAAGAAACCCAAAGAGATTGGGGAATAAGGAAAGGAGAACCAATTGGAGTAGCGGTCACCATTAGAGGTCAGGATGCAAAAGAATTACTAAAGCGTCTTTTTGAAGCAAAAGGAAACCAAGTCAAACAAAAATCAATCGATAACTTTGGAAATTATTCGTTTGGAATAAATGAACATATAGATATTCCAGGAGTGAAATATGATCCAAAAATAGGAATTTTAGGACTAGGAATATCTGTCACACTATCAAGACCGGGTTATGGAATAAGAACAAGAAGCAAACACAAAGCAAGAGTAGGTAAAAACCATGTAATAAAACCCGAAGAAACAAAAGAATATCTAGTCAAAGAGTTTGGAGTGACGGTAGAATAATGGCTAAAGATAGATCCTATGAATTTACAGGAAGAAAAAAACATGAATTCGGGAGAGGATCTCGATGGTGTAAACGGTGTGGAGATTACACAGCAGTTATTCAAAAATATGATTTAATGTTATGTAGAAGATGTTTCAGGGAAGTTGCAGTATCTTTAGGATTTAGGAAAAATCAGTGATAATAATGCCAGCGACCAACATCTTAGCAAATTTATTTGGAACTCTATACAATAACGAAGCTAGAAGAAATAAAGAATGCATCATACTTCCAACTTCAAAGCTAGGAATCGAAGTTCTCAAGTCCCTTCAAAAACACGGGTATATTGGAGAGTTTGAACACATTGATGATAAGAGAGGAGGGAAATTTAAAATTAAATTGTTAGCAAAAATCACAAAATGTGGTGCCATTTCCCCACGATTTAAAGTAAAAAAAGATGCGTATAACTCCTGGGAGCAACAATATTTGCCTGCATACAATCGAGGAATGTTAGTTGTTACGACGAACCAAGGGGTAATGTCTCATCATGAGGCAGTTTCAAAAGAAATTGGAGGATTTTTGATAGGATATGTCTACTAAACTAGATGAGTTCCAAGAAACCCTGGAAATTCCAGAGGGTATCAGTATTACGATAAAAAATCATATGATGCAAATTCAGGGACCGCTAGGTAAAACCTTCAAGAGTTTTAGAAAAATTCCTGTAAATTTTGAAATTAATGGTGAAAAATTAAACATCAAAGCCCAAGGAAAAAGAAAAAAAGATTATTCAGTATTACACACTGCACGATCATTAATCAAAAATATTTTTGAAGGTTTGACAGACGGTTATACCATCAAAATGAAGGTAGTCTATGCACATTTTCCAATTACTGTTAAAATTCAAAACAAAACAATCTCGATAGAAAACTTTCAAGGAGAAAGGGCACCTCGAACCACTACCATTGTAGGCAACACCAAAGTAGTTTCAAAAGGAGAAGACGTTATTTTAACGGGTGAAGTTTGGACAGACATTACACAAACAGCTGCAAATATAGCATTAAAAACCAAAGTAAAAAATAAAGATCACAGAGTTTTCTTGGATGGAATTTACATTTTTGAAAAGAAAAAAGGAATTGAAAAGTAAAAATAAAATTTTTAACAATTTTCCTAAATGACTCTTGACTCTGAATTCCAGCAACAAACGACAAAACTAATACAAGAGACATTAGAGTTGTACAAAGCTGCAGGTGCTTCTCCAAGAGTGGGAGAAATTTGGGAATGTAACAACATAGGGGACTTTCTTTGTGGTTTTTTTGTAGGAGAGATGGTAGGTTCCGCTCTAAGCGCATTTCAAATTGTGCACAAAAGAGAACCTACTGGTGAGGAACATCTTGAAATAATTGAACTCGTCGAGAATTACTCCAAAGAGATTAAAGATTTTTTTGCCAAGTTCAATTAAGCATATTTGCAAATCTTCAAAAAGGATTCGTAGCAAGGATTAAATCACTTTTACCAAGGTACAAACATGTTGCCGCCCTAGCTCAGCGTGGTAGAGCATCCGACTGTTAATCGGACGGTCGCCAGTTCAAGTCTGGTGGGCGGCGCTTAATATTTCTAAATTCGAATTTGGAAATATATAATTTAAGTTGCTAGAGATAAACATGTAAATATTTCTAATTTCGAGTTTAGAAACATAGATCGATTGCAACAAAATGGTGTATTCAATTAGACAGGATAGATCTAATAGATGATCGCATATTACAATAAATGCAGGAGGATTACATTGGTCAGAATTAAAAGAGCCAATAGATACTGCGTTGATTGCGGAGCAAGATTGGTGTATTATCCAAGATTATCTAATCCCAAAGCACCCAATGAGCACAGAGTGTTGGTTTATGCCTGTCCTGATTGCACCGAAGATTTTGAAAAACCAAAAATGTTTTCAATTAAACGAAACCAAGTAGAAGATCCTCTTGAAACAGTTGAGATAGAGATTACGCAAATCCAGAAAAAAACTGGAACAAAATAAGAATATATTTTATCATGGAGGGTAATAAAAAATACAATGTATCCTGAAAAGTCTAGAAGCAACCTTTGGTTTCTTTTACCCATTTTTCTAGGTCTAATTGGGGGGATTATCGCCTATTTTGTACTGCGTCAAGATGACAATAAAAAAGCAAAAAATTGCCTTTATTTGGGAATTGCTCTTGCAGTAATTGGGCTTTTCTTAAATATTTTAATCCTAACGCAGATTCCTGATCTTGAACAAAATTTCAACATTAATGTGTAAAAAATTTGAAAAACGCTAACAACAAAAGGAATTACAATAACAATATTGAATAGTTCTAAACTCGAAATTAGAAATATTACAAATTAAGGGAGGTAAACTATTGCATGATTTAGAATCATATAGGACTACTTGGAGTGTTTTGCAATGAGCAGTAATAAAATGAGGGATAATGTAGAAAGATGGCTAACACATGAGAGCCACTCATTTGAATTTGTAAAAAATCCAGACAATTCATTTCATGTACTAGTAAAACATGCTGGTCAGGCTGGCGTTCCCATTGAAATTTTTGAGCCAAAAAAACAACCAGGAATTATAGTAGTTGGCTCCAAAGTAATAATGAGAAATAATCAAATTGCACGATTTTTGGGTTTTAGTCCTGAGGAGAAAGAAAGATTTGAGAAAAAGGTAGGTGATTATTGCTATTCCTTACAGGCTATTCACAAGCTCATCGAGGAGGACGGAAAGCAAAAAGTGGGAGTTTATGTTGTTTTGGATAACAAGGTAGACCTTAATCAGCAAACTCTTTTTGATGCAATAAATAGAGTTTCAGAAATGCACGAAAAAACCGCGCGTTTTCTTTTAAAGACATTTTAAAAATTAGATGAAATTTCTTTTTCAGGTGTTCCTACTGTATGGATTAGTTAATCTCCTGTACATGTTCAAAAAATTGAACAAACAGATTATTAGGTATCAAAATAACATGGAAATAGAAATGGAGGACGATTAATTGGCAGTAGGAGACGATATTCAAGAAGGCATTGCAGGTGCTGGAGAAAAATCAGTTGAGGCGATAAACAAAGCCCAAGATTTTTCAGATATTCCTGGCTATACTGAAGAAAAACAGACCATTGTTGATGAGGACCAAATAAATGAACAATTCGACCCTGCAAATAATTTGATGGATCAATTAAGGGAGGGGGGAGAGTGGCTTTTTAATATGATTGCCGATTTTATTGCCTCGCTATTTTGAATTGTACAGTATACCCCATTTTAGAGTAAAAATATGGCCTTGCCCCCCTGCTTTTTGATCAAGAAAGATGGTGTTAATCCAATTTTGCAATAAAATTACAGACCATTGACTTCCGTCAAATTAAAATGGAAAAATCTAAAAATTTTGAAAATCATTATTTTACGCATAAAAGCTAAACCCCCCATCAAATTTAGTCTCAATAGGCATAATACGATATTATTGAAAATGCCATTTTTTAGGGGGGGTTGAACACTCATGCCTAACTATGACAAGCAACCATGAAACCACCAAGCTCTCCCAGCTAAAGTGTTGTT
>JAHELB010000012.1 GCA_024644385.1 Nitrosopumilaceae archaeon
CAGTTTTCTTTGGTTTAGCCTCTAATTCCTTAACAATCTCCTCGGCTTTATTATCAACTGCTTCAATAATTTTTTGAATAAGTCCATCCAAATCACTATCGTCAGCTTCGGGTTCTACCATTCCTGCAATTTCGTTTATTGTACTAGATATTTCTGCACTGACATCTTCAAAACTCTCAGGATCTTCATAGGCCGCATTATAGAGATTTTTTAGATTATTTACATGTCCAATCACCTGTTCGGTTAGAACAACCCTGTATTCTGTACCATTTACATCGACATGTTTTGCACTCATAATTCAGGTTTCAAGTTTGGATGCTTAAATATTTTTAGTTGAATGGGATCTACTTTGGGTGTCTATTTTTAATATATTAAAAAACAATATGATCCAAAGCAGCTGCATCACTTATCAATCGGGTGTGAAATGTTCTGGAAACATATCCATTTTTAATTTCATTTGCAGGAACCCATCTGTTAGTTGAGGTGTAATGTCTTTTTTCTGCCAATTCTCGTTCTATTTCTTCAATATCAAATTCTGCCTCTTCAACCATTTGTGTGTCTAGGTGTTTTATTGTAATTAAGATCTTGCTGATTTTAACACGATCTCCAAACTTCCATTTGGAGGGTGTATTTTCATCAGAAACCTCAAGTACCTTAATTTTCATTTGTTTATTTCCAGTGGAATCATGGCTTATCAAAAGTCGTTCATCAGTAAATTCTTCAAAACTTATTCGAGAGTTTACTGCCTCTTCTGCTTCTGTGACCAAATCAAGAATTGATTCAACCTTGGTTGACTCAGGTGATTCTTTATCTTCAGACATACTATGAATAATTTAATTATCACTAAAAAATGATCTGATTTCTGTTAAAAAATTAGGCGTGATTTCTAAATTTTGTTTTAAATGGCATTTTATGATCTTTTAGTGCAATATCTTTTCTCTCTCCATTTATTCTTGCAAAAACTTTACCCTCGTAGCTACACTGGCAATTTGTAATTGGAATAGATGGATCCCACTCTTTAAAAAATTCCCTTAGTTCTCTATTTTCATAAATACCCAAACCAATTCTTTTTTTGGATAGAAATTTGAATGCCAAAATTACCTTTCTTTTCTTGTAAATATCAAAAGTCTCAACCCAATTTAGACACCTTTCTATTTGGTCTTTAGGAACAGGGAGTGAGTTTGTGGTTCCTGATTTAGCCTCTATAGTAAAAATTGTACTCTCTTTTGTATTTACGGCTAAAACATCAGGAAGTGCAACGCTGGGTGAACCCAGTCTAAATGCTTTCCAGTCCTCAGTCGAATTAAATCGTTTTACTATTGTGTCCTCCCAATGATACCCCCGTTGTCGACGGGTATGAGCAGCTATCCGGTGATTTTCTGATTTCTTTTTTTGTTTATTTTTTAAAATCGTAAGGATTTCTAAATTTGTTTTCATATTATTCAATGATCTATTCATGATATAGAACCAGAGGTAATAATGACATAACCTTACACTGTATCTTTTTTGGGGATTTTAAAAAAATAGGCTTAACCTTAAAATTTTAAAATAAAAAATTAGCTATTCGTGAATCTTCATTGAAATCCTATGTTAAGGACACATATCTTCAATCTTAGTGAATGTAGTTAATCTAAGATTATCATTTTAAAAAAATAGTGGTCATCTGCAATACCGCAATCGGTGATTTTGATCTGATCACCAATTTTAGGTCTACCAGATACAATTTGCCCGAGTATTTTTACTGAATTTTCAATTTCCGCTACTGCAAAGTAGGTATCTTCCTTTTTTGAGAATTCAACAATAATTCCTTTTCCAGAACATTTTCTCCATGAATTGTTGCTTAAACATTGATTGCAAAACTCTGATGGGGGCCAGACAATTTTGTTACATTGGTTACATTCTGAGATAAAAAAATTTCCCTTTTTTAATTCTGATTCAAAGTTCAATTTTCTAAAATCAAAACAGTTGCTGAAGTTGACGCTGCTGACATGTTATGGACAAGTCCAACTTTGGCCTGATCAACTTGTCTTTTACCTGCCTTTGATTGAAGTTGTTGGGTAATTTCAACAGTTTGAGCAAGACCAGTCGCACCTAATGGATGTCCTGAACCAATAAGGCCTCCGCGAGGATTAATTTTATAATTTTCCGTTAAATACATGTCTTTAACCGTATTGATTCCCTTACCAGGTGCAGTAAATCCTATTGAATCCAAAGCCATAGGTTCACACACTGAAAAAGCATCATGAATCTCCATTACATCTACATTGCTTGGTTTTTGATTTGCCATTTGAAATGCAAGTTGGGCCGCCTGCCTTGTAGAGTCCATACTGTCAAATGCGGAATTTTTTGTAAAACTAGCTGATGTTGTTTTTTGACCGATACCTGTAATCCAAATTGGATAATCTGAGATTTTTTTGCAGACTTTGTCTGAGGCCAATAAAATGGAAGCACCCCCAGTACAAGGTCTAGAACACTCAAGTAATCTTAAATCCTCTGTTAATTTTTTAGAATTTAACACCTCTTCGATAGATACTGCTTTTTGCGAAATTGCATAGGGATTGTTTACAGATTGCTTGTGATTTTTTACAGCAACTAGGGCTAAATCTTCTGCGGTAAGAGAATATTTTCTTTTGTATGATTTTGAAAAAATTGAGGCCCAAAAAATTGGATGCTTGAATTCCCCCCTCAAGTGATCCCATTCTAATATTTGTCCAGGACTATCGTATCTCTCTGCTCCTGAAATTAAAACTAAATTAGCTAAACCTGAAACAATATACGAATAGGCTGAAACAATCGCATTGGTCCCTGAATTACATAGACTTTCTATAGTGTGTCCTATTTTTGGTTGGATCCCAGTCATCTCAGACAAAATCGCAGAGAGATATTTTGAGTTACTATTTGTAGATACTAAAACAGCATCAATATCTTTTTGATTTAAATGGGAACTACGATCAAACAAATTTTTTGTAGCCCCTAGCAAAACAGATTCTATTTTTATATCGTCTTGAGAGAATTTTGTTTGCCCATACCCTACAATTCCAACTTTTGGCATTATTTTTCCTCAAAAAATGTTTTTGAAAATAATTTTAACGAATCAAATACATTTCCTATTGGGTTAAATTGAATAATTGGAAGATCAACACCTGTTTCCCTAAATCTTTGTAATTGCCTAACACAACTTTCAGGATCTCCTGCTATGGTAAGTGAATTTATCATTTTATCCGTTACAAATTCATGATTTGAGTCGAACCCAGAATTTTTAAATTCTTCAAAAATATTTTTGGTCTCATTTTTAAATCCATTTTTTGATAAAAATTCTCTATAAATTTTCCCTACTGACACATAAAACGCAAGGGTTTTTTTGCATCTAGTTATAGCCAACTCAGGATCATTAGAAACACTTGTGATAAACTGGCAAGTAACATCAATTTTTCGATTTGACTGCATTGTTTTTATTGTTTTTTCCATTTCATCTTTTGGCCGTAAATAAAAGATAACTCCATCTGCAATTTCCCAAGTTAATTCAACTAATTTTTGGTTTACAGCTGCAAGATAAATAGGAATTTCTGCTCTTGGTGGTTTTATTAGCAGTGAGAAATTTTTTAAATTAAATATTTTTCCCGAATAATTAATCTTGTTTCCAGATAAAATTAATTTTATAATTTCTACATATTCTCTCATTCTTAGAACTGGATTTTGAAATCTATACCCATGAAAGTCTTCAACAATCGGAGTACTACTTGTTCCCAAGCCTAAAATTAACCGACCACCTGAAATTGTATCTACCGTAGCAACTCCCATGGCAATAGAGGAAGGACTCCTAGAGTACACATTAATTATTGAGGAACCAATTTGCTGCTTTGTTGTTTTTTGGGAAACCATGCTTAGCATTGAAAAATTTTCCATTCCCCAAGTTTCTGGAATCCAAATTGTCTCTACTGAGGTTTTTGATAAAACCTGCGCACATTCTAATACCTGATTAACTGATAATAGTGAACCTAAACTACAAGCAATCCTCATAGAGGGATTATTGTGAATAGATATTCTAGTGTTTCCTTTAAATTACAAATTTTTGTAAATTTTAACCAGCAGTGATTTCTGTGAGCATGATTGTACAACTCTTTTAGCATTGTGTAAAATAACCTTGAGGTTGAATATTATGACAAGATTTTTTTAATAAAATCATGAGCGAGCAAATATTTAGTAAAAATCCTGGCACAAAAAGTACATTTTGGAGTAATGCTAGTAAATATACATCCTCGGAAATTGAAGATGAAGGATTTGTAAGTGAGGTAGCCTACATGATGGTCACATTACATAGAACAGGGGCCTAAACTCCAAAATCTATTTTATAATTTTAGAAACCTCTGATGAGCATTCTTCCATGTCTTTAAAAGAATCTACAGAATACCATTTTATTCTTTTGAATTTTACCGTGTTTAACAATCCTTTTTCTGCAAATTCTGGAAATAAGGTTTTTTCAATATCTCCTTTTTGAGGTAAATACTTTAAGATATTTTTTTGTAGGTGATAAATTCCAGCATTCATCCAAACATCAGAAATCTCCTTTTTCTCCCTAAATCTAGTTATCTTGTCGTTTTTTATTTCCATTATTCCAAATTTTGTTCTTAGCTCAATTGCCGCAATAGAGTTTTGTTTTTTTAGTAATTTATTAATATCAATATCTGTTATCACATCACCATTTAATACCAAAAATGATTTGTCCTTGATCATCTTCCCTGCTTTTTTTATTGCCCCCCCTGTACCCAAGGGAGTTTTTTCGACAGAGAATTTCAGTTTAATACCAAAATTATCTTTCATATGGAGAAAATGTTGAATCATTTCAGTTTTGTAACCAGTGCAAATTATTATCTCATCGACTTTGAATTTTTTTAAATATTTTATTTGCCAATCAATAATTGGGATGTTTTTCAGTGGGACAAGAGATTTTGGAACATAATCTGTTATTGGTCTTAGACGTTTGCCCCTCCCTCCAGCTAAGATTATTGCCTTCACTTTACTCTCTGTTTTATTTACCGTTATAATCTTAATCCATTCTATCCTAATTCTTAATACCAAAATCGTTTAGTTTTTTTCAGTTAGATAATAGTGGAGTTCAGTATAGCATTCCTTACAATATTCTTCATCATCAGTATGTACACAATCATACACCTTTGAAACGTCATTACTACATTTCTGACAGATAGTCAACTATGGAGCCTTTGTTTGCGATTTTTTTATCTTTATTGCTCCAAGTGCAATGATAATTGCTCCAATGGCGATCAAACTTCCACCTTCGCCTGCCATTCTTGCGGCGTTTTCTGATTCACCCGAAGCAGAAATGGAAATTCCTCCACCAATAACAATTAAAGTTCCTGTAATGATTAGCATAACTCCCAATCCCGTGAAGGGGGGATTTTTTGATATGAAAAATGCGATAAAGGACAAAATTATTGGTGGTAATCCAAACCCAATTCCACGTGTCATAGCATCAAAGGGTAAAAATCCATCTCCTGCCCCGCCTCCTCCAACTAGAACGTCTATTCCATAAATTACCAAAAGAACTATGGAAATTCCTGAGAGTATGTGGGGGATAGACACCATGAATTGAACTCTTTTGGATTAATTAATAAATCTATAATGTTTAGAATTTTATTTTTGAGGCGCAAATAGTTCTTTAATTTGGATTTTGTCTTTAATAGCCTTTAACTTTTGCAGTAGGTCATTCGTGGTTTCACCTTCTTTTGCAACTAAATTAACATGTCCTAATTTTCTTTGTGGCTTTGAGATTTTCTTTCCATACATTTTGAGATAAACGTTTGGTTCTGAAATTTTAATTGGTTGGTATTCTCCTTTAAACTTCCTTGATCCCAAAATATTGTACATTATAGTTGGACGTGCTAGTTTTACACTACCCAAATCCAAACCCAGTATGGCTCTTAAATGTTGTTCAAACTGTGATGTTTCACTTGATTGTAATGTATGATGTCCAGAATTGTGAACTCTTGGAGCAATTTCATTAATTAAAATCTCATCATTTACTGTTACAAACATTTCAATTCCAAATACTCCTGCACCCTTAAGGACGTTCATTGTGTCTTTTGCTATCTTCTCAGATTTATCCGAGATTTCTTTTGAGACTCTAGCTGGGGCTATTGTCTCTCGTAATATGTTATCTTCATGTATGTTTTCAACTAACGGGTATGTTTTAATTTGACCTCGAGTGTTTCTGGCAGCTATTACTGATACTTCCATTTTAAATGGAACAAATTTTTCAAGCATCAAGTTTTTTTTATGGAAATAATCATATGCTTTTTGAATTTCTTCTTGGGAATTTATTTTAAAATTCCCTCTACCATCATAAGCATCGCGTCTAGCTTTTAACAAAACGGGATATCCAAATTTTTTTATCCCTTTTTGTAAATCATCCAGTGATGTTATTTGTATAAATTCTGCGATGGGAATTTTATTCTCAAAAAGAAATGTTTTTTGTAGAAATTTATCTTGAATTATTTTCAATGTTTCTGGGGAGGGATTTATTTCGGATTTACCCTCTACTGATTTTAAAACATCACTGTCTCCGGATTCAATTTCATAGGTAATAATATCTGATTTTTCGGCTAATTCCTGTATTGCCTTTTCATCTTTAAAATCCGCAATAATTTGCTCAGCGCCTGCCTGAGATGCAGGACAATTTTTGGTGGGATCAAGGACAATAATTTTTGATATATTTTCAGGCATTTTTTTTGCTGCCTCGGTTATCATCATTCCAAGTTGCCCTCCACCAATTATTCCTAAAATTCTACCCAACACAGGCTCATTAATTGAGGATTAAAAATATCTAATGCTTTTTTGTACGCCTTTGTTATGGATTTTTTATTTGTTAAAGATAATAACCAATAAAGTTTTTTGATTATTATGAGTTTTTCAAAAAAACCTTTGGTCGGAATTATCATGGGTTCTAGTTCAGACAGTAGGATAATGAAGGGTGCTGCAGAAATTTTGGATGAATTCAAAGTTAAACATGAAGACCAAATCGTTTCTGCCCATAGGACACCATCTCGACTTGCCGAATATGCAAAGCACGCTGAAAAGATGGAATTTAAAGTAATTATTGCAGGTGCAGGGGGAGCCGCTCATTTACCAGGAATGATTGCATCCAATACCACTATCCCCGTAATTGGGGTTCCTATACTAGTTTATAATGACAAACACACAAAAAAAGCTGGCGACTCAAAATTCTCAGCTTTTGGTGGATTGGATTCCTTACTTTCTATTTCAGAGATGCCAACAGGCTCTCCAGTAGTTGCAGTTGGAATTAATAAATCAGGAAATGCGGGGATTTATGCTATCAAAATTTTAGCAAATGAGTTTCCTTATTTAAAAAGTAAATTAAAACAACACAAAATTACTCAGCATAAATCCGTTTTAAAGGAATCTGATGATTTAAAAAAACAAGGTCTTTCCAAATTTGTCAAAAAGAAATTCAAGTAAGTAAGGAAAATTGAATGTTCTTTTTTTGAAAAGCATCTATTAGTTTATCAGACTGTTCCTTTCCAGCAGTTTCCAAACTCAGCGTTACGGATGCAGAACCGGCATTAATGTTGGAACTTAGCCTATCATGTACCACCTCTACAATATTTGCATTGGCTGCACTAATTTCATCTACTATTTCCTTAAATGCCCCAGGCCTATCAGGAAGCAAAACAGAAATTTTTAAGAGTCTTCCCATAGCTGCCAGCCCTTTATCTACAATTTGGCCTAATAGGTACATGTCAACATTACCTCCAGCTAAAATCGAAACAACTTTTTTCCCCGGTGATGGCTTGTGTGATATCAAGTAGGCTAAACCTACTGCTCCTGCTGGTTCAATGACCACTTTCATTCGCTCCATCAACAAAAACATTGCTTTGATAATTTCTGAATCGTCTACTAGAACAATATCATCAATAAGTCCTTTAATTATAGAAAATGTTAGTTGGCCAGGAACTTTCACTGATATTCCATCTGCTATTGTTCTAGAACCACCCACACTTGTAATAGAACCATTTTTCCAAGACTCATACATTGCTGGAAAAGACCTTGATTGAACACCAATTATTTTAATATTCGGATGTGTTGTTTTTATGGCAATTAAAATTCCAGCTGCCAATCCCCCTCCACCGATTGGAACGTAAATTTCTTCTACATCTGGTATTTGCTCTAAAATCTCTAAACCTAAAACACCTTGACCTGCAATAATCTGGGGATCGTCAAAAGCATGAATTAAGATTGCGCCAGTTTCCTTTGCAATTTCGTTTGCCCTAGTGGATGCCTCGTCATAATTTACACCATCTAGAATTACTTTGGCACCATACCATTTTGTTGCAGAAACTTTGGCAGGAGATGCATTTTTAGGCATTACAATTGTACATTGTATATTTTCAGCATTTGCAGCATATGCCACTCCTTGTGCATGATTACCAGCAGATGCAGCAATTACGCCTTTTTGTTTTTCTTTTTCTGTTAATGTTTGAATTTTGTAATATGCTCCCCGTATTTTGAAGGCTCCGGTTTTTTGTTGAAATTCTGACTTTAGGTAAACTTTGGATCCACTAAGCATGCTAAATGTTGGAGAATATACTAGCGGGGTTTTTCTAATTTTTTCATTTTTTATTGAATTTGCCTTTTGTATGTCTTCATAAGTTGGAATCATTGGAGTTGTTCCTATTTCGCTGATATATTTGGCTTCTTCCATTGAAAAATTACATTATTAATCAATTTTTACCAATGTTTTCAGACAAATCATTCCTAAAGACCAAAAAATACTTATTTTTGAGAGGGGTATTAGGTGGTAATTTTTTGGATTTTTGATTATTTTAAAAAATAATTTAATTTCCAATAAAGGTCAAAATTTCATTTAATCGATTTTCAATTTTCGTTTTCAAATTTTCGGAAATTTTTCGTGGATCAAACAGTCCCTCTTTTATTCCCGCCTTGACAAATTCAATGTCAAAAGTACATAGGCATCCTTCTTCTCCGGTGACTAATTTTGAATCATCTATTAAAACAGAACTTGTTTGATAGGTTTCAATTAATAAATTATCCAATTCCTTTACCAACTCTGTTTTTCTTTTACTCATTGCATGAAAATCAATTTCGGATTTTTCTTCAATCTCTTTGTAAATTTGGTCTCTTAATTCATTGTTTTCAAAAAATATTTCAAATAATTTCTGATGATCAAAATCCTTGTATCCTTTTTCTTTTAATTTATCTAAAACGAGTTGATCATTATTATTAGAAATTTCTTGTTCTTTGTTTTTTGTCAAATCAATAATACTTGCCAATTCTTTTTGAGATTCAATAACTCTTTGATCAGGTCTATAGTATAGCAACACATGATATTGTAAGGATAGATGACCTGAAATTAAGTAGTTTCCTTCTCTAATTTCAAATTTTGTAAATATTCTTCTCAAGTCTTCATTGTTTGAAATGGAAACATCTTGAATGCTCCAGTCTTTTAAATTTTTAATAAATCCCTCATAATAGCTACGAACCAAATTAGGATCAAAAGTTTTTTGTTCTGTAATTGTTGAATCTCCAAGCATGACTTTGATATCAACCGTCTTTGTAATACTCTGAATTTTTTTTAGAAATTTTTGTTGAATATTTTCATTTATTTTATTTAAATTTTGGACAAACTCATTTGGAGATCTTGTACCGAGACGCACGAAAATATCGAACTTTTACAACCCTTAAACCTTACACACTCAAAATCCTATTAAATGGAATATTGCATATTATTAGGTATGTCAATAAGTGAATTTACCTGCACAATTTGTTATGCTAAAATTATCATATATTATAATGAAAGATACGCTGGAAATCGAGGGAAATGTACTAAATGTGAGACAGATTTCCCCCTAGATTAGGTAAAAAAATGCCCTCCCACCCAGAATCAAAAGCCACATCAGATAATCCTAATGATGGGGGAAATCGCCCTGATGTCATAGATAGATTATTGGAACAAAAAGGGGAAAAAGTCATAGATTCTGAAACAATGATAATAGAAACCCAAAAACGAGTTTGGGGGGCATTAAAAAAAGGATACGAGTATACAGGGGTCACCAATGATTCGGAAACTTTCTTACGGGGGAATGTTTTTAAAAAAATCAATATTGTTGTGCTATATGTTGATCTAGTTGGGTCTACAACTATGACTTTAGAGTTACCCCCAGAAAAATTAGCGACGATAATTAGTTCTTTTTCTCAGGAAATGGCAACTGTGATAAGGTATCATAATGGATTTGTTCTAAAATTTGTTGGTGATGCAGTAATCGGATATTTTGTTGCCAACGAAAATACTTTGCTAGCTTCGGACAGTGCGGTCAATTGCGCAAAATCGATGTTAACCGTAATTGAAAAAGGAATCAATCCAATTCTAAATCAATATGATTATCCAGATTTAATGGTAAAAATAGGAGTAGATTATGGGCAAAGCATTATTGTAAGATATGGTTCAAATGAAGCAACTTCACATGTAGATTTAATGGGCCCTGTAATGAACATAGCTTCTAAAATTCAAGGTATGGCAAAACCAAATCAAATTCTAATTGGCCAAGATGTTTTTGAAAGGGTTCATCCTAAAACTCAGAAAAACTTTATGGAAAAGAGTTGGTCAAAGGATGAATGGAAATATCGTTCACGATTAACTGGTGAAGTATACAAGGTTTATGAATACACTGGTTAGTGTAAATGAGTTTATGCATTAACTTTCATTTGTTGTTATTTTAGTTTCCAGAAACCCCTTATTGGTTTAAGTTTATTTTATTATAAGAAAATGCATGTGTAAAATTTCTAGTACACTTGGTACCTAAATAGTAAATCTTCCTGGACATTCAACATGCTCATAATGATGCTCAGTGAATTTTTCCTG
This sequence comes from Nitrosopumilaceae archaeon, assembly GCA_024644385.1. Lineage (GTDB taxonomy): Archaea > Thermoproteota > Nitrososphaeria > Nitrososphaerales > Nitrosopumilaceae > Nitrosomaritimum. The sequence goes on from JAHELB010000012.1 coordinate 10,916, forward strand.
AATCACATAAATCACAATTTTATGTAATTCTTTTTCTTTGATTTCTTTTTTACATCGAATGCATCGTTTTACTATGCCCGTCATTACGTAACAGCGATCTAAAAATCTAATCTATAAGTATCTGCGATCAGCTCGATTTGAGCAAAACTGACATTAATTACACTTTTTGGTATATCAAACGCCTAAAGCAAAGCAGAAATATGGAAAGAAAGGAGTTTAAAATATGGATGAGCAACTATTTCGACATATTCAAAGTCTTTATGATTTAAATCACGACATTCCTCACAGGGCATTCCAATTTCCAAGATTACCTCCAGGTTTAATTCATCCAATGTCAAAAACCTTTGAAAATCCAATAAAAGCTAAATTTGTACAAGATTCCTCTAATCTTAGTAAAAAATTAGATGGCTTTCAGAACTTTTATCAACAATATGCATCAGGATTAACTATGATGAATGGAAAGGAACTTGTTCCACCAGGGCACCCACTTTACTCGGAAAAAAATTCAATTAAAATTCTTAAAAAAGAAAATGAAAGATTGGAAAAACAAAACATGGAATTAAAGAAAAAACTAGAAAGCAAAGAAGTTGAATATTAAATTTTAGATATTTTAATTTTTTTATCTTTATAGGTGCGAATCCTTATTAATTTCCAAAAAAACTTTCATTATGGTAAAGACACCAGCTGAAGAATGGAAAGAAACTATCATAGAATATAGAAAAAAATGCCAAAAAATTATTCAAGTTTCAAAAAATGTGCGATACGCCGGTGTAATTAACGCCTATGGCAGAACATTAACTGGAATAGTTCGATCCGATGTTAAACCATTGTTAAAATCAGAGCAAGTTAAAAATGAATTTTTCATTGTTGCAACTTTAATGAACGCTAGGAAGGAAGCCATAAAAGCAGTTGGCAAGTTGAACTATGTTTTACTTGAACATCAAAAAGTTTCTATTATTGTTTTTCAAAAAAACAAAATCACATTTTATGTCTCGATAGATAAAAGTGAAAAAAATCTTAAATTAATTATATCTCAGATTAAAAAAATAATTTAGGCTGGAGTAAATCCATGGTACCCGCCAGTCTGTTGGGTTTTATCTCTGAAAATAGGTTCAAACAATGATACTAAATATCCATCAGGGTCTAAAACTACGGCATTCAATCCAGCATCTCTTTCTACAATATCACGATAAATCTCTACACCCTTCTGTTTTAGTTCAGCCACCGACGATTTTACATCTCCTACCAAGAATCCAATGGTTATTCCATTATCAATTGAACTTCCTATATGTTCAGCAGTTAATGAGGCTGGATGTAAGCTAAGGAGTGCTCCGGATGTTCCCAAATCTACCCAGGACCTTCGTTGATTTTTAATTGGAAGGCCGATTATATCATGATAAAATGCTATAGATTTATCAATGTCCTTAACTGCTAGGATGACATTTCCAACCTTTTTAATATTCACAGTAAGCCCTCCGTACTCGTATGTTAAATTCTTTGTCATTAGATTAAAAGTGCGAGTATGTCTGTCCCAGGAGTAGAAATAACATACCCCCTTGTAGTAGCATCAGATTATGCAGGAGGGGTTTCCAAATTTGAAATCTTTCCATTTGTCATATCCAAATCACCCACAATCACCACGCCCTCTGAAAGGGTAATGGTAATCAAAGCTGACACAGTTCCCACTCCAATGGCACCTAGAAATAGGAATAAAATCAGGTAGGAGTTTGAATCAAGGATGTGTTAGAGGTAAAGTAATAACTTGAGCAGATCTTTGATTCTCAGGAATACTTTTTAGACTTTCTAATTCCAACTAAAACTGCAACTGGAACACCTACATACATTCCAACATTCAATAAAATCAAACTAATTCCATAACTTATCACTTCAGTATCCGTTTCCAAATCCACATGATTCAGAATTGAAAGACTAGAAATCATTGGAGTAATTGCTAGCTTAACGACTTCCTTGAATAGTGAATTTTCACGCTCATAATCAGCAATGAGTGGGCTAAATGAATAGTAGAATTCATTGAATCCATTCATGAAATTAGTTCCTGATTCTGTTTGGAGCAGTTTGTTGTCTCGGAGTTCTCTGAGTTGCTGTACTTGTGGGGCTAGTTCTGAGCCATAACTTGCGGTAGCGATTAGGCAACCTCCACCGGAGCTACCTCCACTTGAACTAGATCCTGCAGGATGGTAACACTTGTCAGTTAAACTGACACCTCCAAACTTTGTTGTCGTGTCAGCCTGATCAATTAAAACTCCGTTTTGAATTACACCAACATCCAACTGTCCTTCGGGTGATAGCATAGCAAACTCTACAGTAAAGATGCCATTTCTGCCACAATCAAACATAAACGATTGCACCCCATCCCCTCCTTTTGAAATTACATCGCCATTGGAATCTGCAACAGCTCCAGTCCACTGGGTATTAGATAAAATAATCACTATTGCTTTATCTGGATTTTGCAAAGATTTTCTTTTTTCCAAATCAACACGATTGTTGACTTGCTCTTGCGTTTGAGCATCCGCATAGTCAATATTCATCCATACTGAAAGAGAGATAATTGAAAACAAAAAAATCAGTTTTTTCATCACTTTTTGATGGTGTTTGAAAAAATTAAGTGTGTTTATCATCATTAACTAGTTGAAGTTTACATCAATAAACAAATTTGAAATCATTACTCCCGTACCCCCACTTGGTGAAACTGGAACATGCAAAACCAGGTGGAACTAGGTTTGATTTTTTAGAGTTTGGCATTACTTTTTGAGGAGGAACTTTGGAAAATTTATAATGTATTTTTTGACAAGAGAACCTTTGTTATTGGACTTCGACCATAGTTTCAGTTCTTTCCACTCCACTAATTCTTTGAATTTGAGTGGCGATATCCTTAATTTTTCCTAACTCATTGACCTCGATGATTGCTACAGCATCAAATTGTCCACTTGTTGGAAAAGAATCTAAAACATTGCTAACTTTTCTTAGTCTTGCTGCTATCAATTTTTTAGGAGATTTTACTAGAATTATTGCCCTTACCAGCCTAAATCCACCTCGACCTCAATTAGTGTTTCAGTAGTTACAATTTCCTTAATTTTTTTTAAATCAATAACTGCTTGATTGATTTCCTCCATTGTTCCACGCATTACGGTACTAATGTCAGCCCTACCAGTAACCACCATTACATCCTTGATAATTTTCCGTTTTTTCTTTAAAATTTGTACGACTGCGTCTACCTTCCCGGGTTTAACGGTGATAAGGCATAAGGCTCTCATGTATAGTAAATGGCATAGGAATGAATAAAGATTTAGTCTGAGGCTTCTTGTGACCTTGCTTCTTCAAGATATGCCCTTCTTTCCTCGTTGATTTTTTCTTGATCAATTGTTAGATCATCATCAATAATGGCGATTCCATCCCCATAATCTTCGGGTTGGGATTTTTTATTTTTGGTTTTTGACTTTGATTTTGTTGTTTTGGCTTTGGTAGCTTTTTTGGTGGTCTTTGCTTTAGCAGGTTTTTTTTTCGCTTTGGTTTTAGTCTTTTTTTCTGCCATTATGTCGAAAAACAAGAGTTATGCTTGTTTATAAAAATTATGAAGAATAATTACCTGAACAGATTCAGTGCCAGGGGCGAGATTTGAACGCGCGACAGCCCGGTCTTCAGCCGAGTGCTCTCCCAGGCTGAGCTACCCTGGCACATTAAAAATTCTTTTGGCTACAAAATTAAAGTTTGTCTTTTTAGACTTTCCAGACCTTGTCACTTTTTCCTTTTCTTTTGTTTATGACTCGTCCTAAAACAAATAATAGATCGGATAATCGATTAATGAATTTGATACAATTTTCATTGATTTCTTCTTTTTCTTTTAATAGGACAAGGCAGGTTTCAGCTCTTCGTACAATTGTTCTTGTGAAATGTAATTGTGACGCCGCAATATCACCCCCAGGCAAAATAAAATTAGATAAAGGTTTCAACTCCTTTTCATAATTGTCGATTATTGTTTCCAAATTGACAACCATTTGAAGGGTGATTCTGTTTTTATTTTCAAGTAAATTTAAGTTTGAAAGATCTGCACCGACTACAAACAAATCGTTTTGAATTTTTGTTAAAACATTTGTGATATCAACATCCAATTGGTTGGACAGGACTATTCCTAAAGAAGCATTGGCTTCATCAACTGTCCCATAGGCAATAATTCGTGGGTGGGATTTTGCAAGACGGAGATTTCCTTGTAGTCCAGTAGTACCATCATCACCTGTTTTTGTATATATTTTCATGGTTTTTTGTTTAAGAGATTAATTATTATGTTGTTCGAATGCCTGTTATACACGAAAAGCTGATTAATCATTCATACAACATTATAACACTTGATTTTAGATTTTTTTCAGATTGCAGCCAATCTAAAAACAATTCCTCGACAGGGTTGGATTGAAAAACTACCCCTAAAGAATACCGAATCAGTAGCTGATCATACATATTCTATGGCTGTTATTGGAATGATTTTATCGGATTACCAAAAATACAATACAGAAAAAATTTTGAAAATGATTCTCATCCATGATTTGGCTGAATCAATCACGGGGGATTTTACACCTGAACAAATATCAAAAAGTAAAAAAAAAATTTTAGAAAAAAATACTTTTGATAAAATTTTAAAGCATTTACCGAAAAATATTCAAAATCAATACTTATCTCTTTGGAACGAATACCAAACAAATAATTCTATAGAAGCAAAATTTGTTCATCAAATCGATAAATTAGAAATGGCACTTCAAGCTAAAATTTATTCTAAACAAATAAAATCAAATAAGGAATTAAAATCCTTTTTTAATTCTGCAAGAAGAGAAATTCATGATCCAGATCTTTTAAATTTATTTAACCAGTTATCAGATAATTAAAAAAATGTCTGATACTTCTAAAGATGAATTAATTGAAGCCCAAAAACAAGTTATCGGAATTCTTTTTGAGGTGATAAAACGACTACAAGCAAATAATGATTTAGATGACGAGTATTTTCAAATTATTAGTAAAGATAAAAAAACTAAACAAAACCAAGAAAGATTACAGATCATTTTAAATGAAAAAAACGAAAATGCTAAAATTGTCGGGAGATTGTTAGAAAAATTAGAAAGTTAGAGTTAACAGTTGCAGTCCTCATCGGAAATAATTTTTAATTTTAGTGTTTGCTGATATTTGTTCTGAATATAGCTGGCTAAATTAATGACCCTTGTTCTAGAATTTTTATTTTTCCAGCTACCCTCATTTTCAAACCAAGATTCTATATCCTCTAAATCAAATCTTTCTTCTTTTTGAATTAAAGTTTTAAAAATATTTTTAATCTCTTCTATTTCCGAATCTGTTAAATTGTTTTTATCTTCTATTATGGCAGTTATTTCATTTAATTTTATAATGACATTATTAGTTAAAGGCATTTTTTCTTATTTGTAAAATATTTTTTGGCAATATCTAAACTTATTCTTTGGAATAAATTTTTTCAGAAATTAAAAATATTTTAAATTCGTCATCATAGAGTATTTTATTATAAAATTGTGATTGTTTTTATAATGATTGAAGTTCCTATTTCTTATGCAATACTTTCAAGCCTTAAAACTTGGTCAAAAAAGAGTGGAGCAATCAAGAGAATACCTAAATAAAATTACTGAAGGAAAAGCAATGCCGGCACTGGCTCTAAGAGATAACAAAACCAATGTCTGGGAACCTGTAGGTGAGGAAAATTTGTATGCGTTTGTCGATGAAACTGCAGGATTTGTTTTGACAGATACAAGTGGATATATTTTAGCTCTAGTTGACAAAAACGGCACTTCTAAATCCATTGCCCAGGGAATTACCAAAGAGCAGAAAGAAAAATTTGAAGCTGCGTTTCATTCTGATGATATTTTAGAATATAAAGGAAAAGTAATTTTGCCTGTATAGATAAATTAACAAATCTTGTGCTTAAAATTCTCCCCAAACCTTTTTGAGTGTATGGCAATGAATTGAGATAATGAAAAAGTATTCTCAAGAAGTTGAAGTAAACGGTCACTTGATAGATTCAATGATTTTAACAAAAATTTTCGATAAAATAATGAATCGGGGAGGGGAGTTTGAAATTTTAGATTTAAAGGTTGGCAAAAAGAAGAAAGATCCTAGCTACGCAAAACTTCTTGTCTCAGGAAAAAACGCAAAACATTTGGACGAAATTACAGATGATATTCACCGAGAAGGCGCAATGCCTCATAACGAAAAACAAGTCAAGCTAAAAAAAGCCTCAAAAAATATGGTAATGCCTGATAATTTTTACAGCACCACAAATAATGATACGTGGATTTTTCACAATAAATCCTGGATTTATGTAGAAAATCAAATGATGGACAAGTGTATCGTTGTAAAGAAAAATCGCGCCTTTTGTGTACCAATTAGAGACATAAAGAAAGGAGACCTTATTGTTGTAGATGAAATTGGAGTAAAGGTATCGCCACCTCAAAGGCCAAGAGAACAAGCCAACATTTTTGCATTTATGGGAAGCAGTAGTTCAAGTGAAAGACCTACTCAGCATATAGCAAAAAAAGTTGCTCAAGATATAGTACAAACTACAAAAAATGGAGGAAAAATTGTCGTTGTAGGAGGACCTGCAATCGTTCACACAGGTACTGCCAATTCATTGGCAGCCTTGATAAAACAGGGGTATGTTCATGGTTTGCTAGCTGGTAATGCATTGGCCGTACATGATATTGAGTATGCTACCATGGGAACATCGCTTGGAATGTATGTTCATGATGCTACCCTGGCAAAAAAAGGGCATAGAAATCATATGGATACAATCAATGCTGTTTTTAAAGCAGGTTCTATTCCTAAAATGGTTCAACAAAAGAAACTTAGAAGTGGAATTTTTTACGAATGTGTAAAAAACAAGATTCCCTTTGTTTTAGCTAGTTCCATTAGAGATGATGGCCCTTTACCTGATGTTATTACTGATGTCGCTTTAGCACAACGAGAGTACAAAAAAATACTCAAAGATGCAAGTATGGTAATAATGATCTCCACGATGCTGCATTCCATCGCGACTGGAAATATGCTTCCATCCAATGTCAAAGTAGTTGTAATTGATATTAACCAACCCACTGTAACAAAATTAATGGATAGAGGAACATGGCAAGCGTTGGGAATAGTATCTGATGTTGGTGCGTTTTTACCTCTAGTTGCCCAAGAAATTAAAAAATTAAAATAATTAATTTATTGTTTGTAGCCTTGGGTGTAAAACTTGATACCCATTTTCATTAAATCTTATAGGATATGTTTGTTCACTGTGTTTTACTCCCCTCATTTTTATTACCTGAATAGATCTTTCCATGGTATTTGTTTTTTGAACATGATTTAAAATGACAATTCCTGATGCTGCATACCATTCTGGGGGAGTTCTAGATTCTAAGTTTTCAGAGATAAAAATAGAAGTGCATCTCTGTTCATCTAAAGAATGAATCATTTTTTGGATTCCCTGGCGAGTATTGAATTGATTTCCGTATTGGATACTCAATACAGAAAGAGAATCAACAACTAGACGTTTTGCATGAATTTTTTTTATTCCTTGCATAATCAATTGAGTCAAATGTGTAAAGGGAAAAGGTTCTGATTCATACAAAATTTCACTGGATTCAAAATGTTCATCACTTATTTTAAATGGTCTAGCATCGATGATCATAATTTTTTCTTCTTCAATTAGTTTCTCAATATTCCAGCCAAAAACACTAAAATCACTTATTAGTTCTTGTGGACTTTGTGTAAGAGTTACAAATATTCCAGGTTCTTCAAAGTCTAATGCCCCATTATGAAGAAATTGCATTCCAAATGTAGATTTTCCACTTCCCGACTCTCCGGAAAGGACAATAGTTTTACCTTCTTTCAAACCACCATCAATAATTAAATCAAATCCAGGAATTCCTGTTCTAATTTTTAACTCGGAATTATTCACAATAAACTGCGAGTAATTTTCTATATAAAGAAGAGTGAGTTTATCTGATATACACATAAATTTTCTGAGTTCAATTCTAGCTAGAGTGGAATTGATTTTGATTTTGTCCACAACAAATCAAATAATAATTTTTTAGAATAAATCATGGCATTTGAGTTTGTCCACATTGCGGAAACATTTTCTTTACCGGAACTAGAATTTTTCATAAAGAAAAGAATTTCTTCATTATCTTTTATTACAAAGCAAATATCGCCTTCGTCGGTAGAAGGGAATTTTTTTACATTTGTTCTATCAATTTCATCAAAAACGTATAATGTTCTTGTTGAAGAGTTTGTTAATATTTTCAAATCTACTTCAGATTTATCGAGAGGCTCTAAAAAGTTTGCATGATAGAATTTTAAGAAATCTTTCTCATTTCCTATAACTTGGAATTCTTTTTTAGTATTTATTATCATGTCGTTAATTTTTCCATAAATTTGGTTTTCCCCCTGCAACATTTGGAATTTATCCTCTTTTACTAGGTCAGGTTCGTTGTGATAATTTGGAATTTTATCCCAGATTTTAGTTAGATCTTCTTCTTGTTTTTCTAATTGTTTGATGCGCTCTTTTTCGGTATTAACCATTGATTTAATTGCATTTGTTAGTGGTATTGCTGAGAATTTAATAGGGTGTTGGAATGTAGCTGAAACAATTCCTTTGTTTTGTAAGGTAGTAAGAAGATGGTAAGTTTCAGTTCTTGGAAGTTTTAATGCTCTACAAACTTCAGGGGCTGTCTTTGAACCATATTTTCCAAGAAATATGTATACCTTACATTGATTGGTAGTTAATCCAAATTTTGAGAATTGATCTTGTAATTGATCTATAGATTGCTTATGTTCATAGGAACTAGAATCTGGGTCATTTTCAAATATTGTCGTTTGGTTATTTTCAGTCAATTTTGCCTCCGAGGACAATCCAACAAAATGGCTTGATTTAGAGGGATCAAGTCAATTACGTTTGATTTTTCTGATCGTATATTTGATCTAACGTAAGAAATCTGATGGTTTTTGTTTTCTTTTACAATGGGTTTAGTCATAATTATCTGTAATTTTACAAAATTTCTCATTATTCGCACCCCACCGTTAAGATCGATTTAAAGGCAAACTTTTCCCGTTTTCCTCCTGTTTTTATAAATGCCAACTCATATGGACCGTTTTGTTGCTCAAAACCCACCCCAGACAATTCCTTTTTTATTCCAGATTTAATTAGATTCTCAAGACTAACTTTTGTGTTTGATAATCTTTCTGATTCTTCCTTCATTTCTTCTAAAGATTTAAAATACAATTCAAGTTCACCTCGAGTCCCAATTCCGTTGTATAGATGGAGGTTTTCATAGTCTATCCAATCCTGAGATTGGCCTTTTTTAGATTTTTTCTTTGAATTTTGATTTTGGGGTTTTTTTCCGGTGTTTTTTTTATTTTTAGAACTTTTTTCATCACTTTTTTTATTTTTAGATTTCTCTGGGTTTAATTTGTTTTTTAAATCAGAAAGTTCCTCAGCATTATTTTTTTCACCCTCTCTAATTTTATCTCCAATTAGTTTAGATTGACCTTCAATTTTGTTATTTAATTCCTTTATTTTTTTATCTACTAATTCTTGTAATTCTGTAACAGATTCGAAACGGGATATTCTATGATTCAAATTTATGCGACCTCGTTAGATAAATTAGATTCTGTGGTTGATGAATTTTCTAGATTTTGTTTTAAAATATTAGAAGACTTTGCAGTTAGAGAATTTCCAGTTTTGCCTTCAACGTCCTTATCAGAGTTAATTTTTTCAATCTTTCCTAATTTAGTAGTAATTGATTTTAAAAATGTTATATTTTTATTTTGAACTATTTTTTCATTTTTACATAATTCTATTATTGGTAAAATGGAGTTTTTTAAAATTTCAGCAATTTTTTTTGTAGAAAATTCATCTAGTCTTTTTTCCTCAACTTTTCCATTTGATTTTTTTATTACGATTTCTAGAGATGGTGTTAAAGTGATTTTAGTACTTTCATCTTCATTAAAAATTTTCGGAGATAACTCAACTGAAAAGCCCAGAAATTCTGTTATCACCTTTAAAGAATTATACAATTCATCAATTACATTTCCTTTTTCACTTTCTAATTCATAAATTTGTACGGATTCATCTACCAACAAATCTGTGCTTTTTAAGACCTCATCAAATTCCTTGATTTCAGCCTCAGAATTGCTTGCCATCATAATAAAAAGTCAAATTTTGATAAAGAGTATGGGTGTGTAAGTCAAAATTACAAACAACCCCTAGGTAACCCTTACCACGCCAATAAAGCTGGTATGGAGGAAAACCTGTCCTTCGGAATCAAATCCATCTAAAAATACATACATTCCATACCGTCCCTCAGGAATTAGTGGGCTTGACGGATTTCCTGGTTGTTCGCGTGGAATATCAAATTCAACAGGGGTTGAACTTCCTACATAAAGAGGAGTGCTGTCCTGGCTTGGAGTCAAGGCTGTTCCATTAGAACTAATAATAAAGGCAGCATATGGGGCCCCAGAAATCTCATCTTTAAAAATTACCCTGCTTTGGTATTTTATCCAGGTATCCTTTGGACCTGGATTAAAAATCCCAATTGTGCCAATTCCAGAATTGTCATACGTTGCATACCCTGGAAGACCCACGTCTGGAAGGGGGGGTTGAAGGAAACTGCTTTTCAGTTTTGAAACAATGTCTGTATCGTCTATTGCCATTTTCATATTCAGATTTCCTATACTTTTTGGTGAATATGTCATGTTAACCATCAACCTTTCACCCGGACCGACAATCCTTTCTTCGGTTGTAGTTGCTGTAAAATTTACCTGACCCCAAATATCGCTAATTGGTGCGGCATATTCTCCAAAATCACTTGAATATGCTATAGGAAAACTTGAAGTTTGGGCAATTGTTTTATTTGAAAATCCAAGATCTCCTCCAAATTCATCTACAATCCGCAAATCAAAATCCATCAGATGGCTGTCTATACCATAATTTGTATTAAATAAATCAGTAATCTCTTGCTCGGTACTTTCGTCTAAGGAATAATCATCCCAATGAATAATATCATCAATTAGGCCATTGAATCCATCAGTTCCACTGTCATCACTTGCACCAATGTAGATATTTCCAGAAAGATTGATGGCTCCATTTCCTCCATGGTTATCTGAATCCACTGAAATTCCATCCACAAACAATTCACAATCATTATCACTTGGCATTAATGCAACGAAATTATGCCATGAATCATCCTTATAGCTTAAAAGGCTAGTACAAGTTGCGACCTCAGAGGGAGAACCTGCATCTATTTGATAAACCAACTGCCCAAGAGAATTTAGAAATATTTTATAAAAATCATTTCCACTGCTACTTTCTCCAAAATATATTGTTTGATCACTTAATGGGCCTGAGATATTTGCTTTGAACCAGCCAGATGTGGCAGCTGGACTTGAGTCAAGGTCATTATCATCAGTTACATCTATGTATGCAAATTGATTTCCTGAAAATTCATAAGCACCTGCACCTTGATGTCCTGTTGCGTTCCATATGGGTCGATTGGAATCAGTACCCAAAGTCATTACAGTGTTCGTGGTACTGTCCAACGGCGAGTCAAGATCCTTTTCAAAATGATATGACATTGTTTCACTACTAGAACCAGAATGTAACAAACTCTCCGGCATTGGACTGCTGATATATCGTATAACAGTATTCCAGTTTCCATCAGGAATATTTACCGTTACATTCCCGTCGGTATTTGTATAAAATATCGCATTAGTTGTACCAAAATCAATTACCTCTCCCAAATTATTTTCTGGTGAAGCAGACCACATCTGTCTTTCACCTAATGCATCAAAAGTTTCTTTATGAAAAAATAATAAATTTTGAGGAGTCGAGATAGTGGTCAAAAAACTGCTAACAAGAGAGCTTCCACTCTCTTCAGCAAATTCAACAACCTGAACCTCTACATCTTTAGTTACAGTATTTCCTGGAACTCCATTTAGAATGCTTGCCTGAAATCTAACTTTGTCATTATCCTCTCCAGAAATTCTATATGTCCACTCAAAAATCGCTGTTTCACCTTTTTCTAAAACTGGGTGAGGTACTGGGGAAGGACCTTCTAGTTCAGCTGTGCCTCCTAGAGAAATTACATTTAGTAACGGCTGAATATTTGTGTAAATAGTATTCTGAGTAGAATTGTTGGTTACGGCCAATAAAATGGTAGATTTAAAATTGGTTGGCACTACCTCAGGCAATGCAAATAACTGCAAGTTAAGGGGATCAGTTGATGCATTTACGGAGAATTCTTTTGTAGTTCCCCTATCTGTAACTAATTTCATTTTGTATGTTTCAGTTTCCAATGCTGTAAAAGACAAGGTTTTGAGTATGTCCTTAGCAGTATTTCCAGTGGTTATAGAACTGTTTAAATTAAATTTATAGACTTGATCAACACCTGTAACATTTTCAACCCATAATCGAGTAAAAGAAACAGGGATATCCCCTGAATTATATATGTCTAAATTAATTTTATTATTTTCGATTGTTAATTTTGAAATATCAAAAGATTCTTTTTTTCTATTCTCTCTTTCCTGTTCAACGGCAAATACATTTTCGGAAAAATTTTCAAATAGATTCATGCTATAAGTTAGATAACTAGCTGCAGTAATTATTACAATAAGGAAAAAAACACCTCCTACAACGGTGGTTAAACCTCTCCTTTTTTTCATGGCCCCATAACATAAGTTTGATAGATAGAACCTTTTTCGGTAGTTATGGTAACCTGAATAGGATCAGTTGTTGTCCAATTGTAAGTAATCTCTGTTGATAAAATATCGTTACGATGGATTCCTCCATTTGTAACAAGTAAATTAGTTTTATCCACAGAATTATCTAAGGTTATTTTTGTAACATTTAATCCGTTGTTTCCAACGTTGCTCATTGTTAAATTTATAAATTTATTGGGATTGTTTCCAAACCAAATGTTTTCAATTACTAAAAATTCGTTTAGTTTGTTTACCCCCTCAGAATAAACTGTATTAAGTTCATTTTGTTCTGCTGCAAATATGCTGTTTGACCAAGCGGTTAACATGCTCCCCATAATAGCTACTGCGGAAAGCAAAATCCCGGTTGAAACAATGGTAGCTAACGCTCTGCGTTTGGTATGCTTACCCATATAAAAAAAACCAAAAATTCAATATTATTCATCAAGGTGTATTTTACAAAACTTACAATAAACCAAAATTTGATATCAATTATGCCCAGAGCAAGGTTTTCCACACGCAGGGCACGAGTCATCTAAAGAATTGTCTCTAAACATGCCTATCTGGTTTGAGATTCCAAATCCAAACAGTGCATAGGTCCAGAGGAATAAAATCTCCACTAGATGACCTGGGTAGTATTGATTTTGAAGAGATAGGAATAGAACGCTATTATCACCAATAATTTGTGTAATTATTCCTAAAGATAATAGAGATATCATAAAATTTACGCCTCCCTTAAAAAATAAAATCACACCAATGATTGCAGGAATTAAAATAATAGAATCTAAGATTGGGTATGCAAACAATACGAGATAATTTTTACTCAGCAAATCTGGCTCTGAGTCAATAATCATTATTAAAGATGGGATTAGAAGAACCATTGAAAATAAAGATATGCATACTACTAGTTTTTTTGAAATCTGTTTTAAAAATGGTCTTAAATAAAAAACAAGAGATGCAAAAAACAATTGGTATCCCGTAATATAGAAAAAATCATCTGCGTACTCCCAGGCATTTGTACCTAGAACTATGTTATAAAAAATATCTACCGTTTCAGCGCAAAACCAGTATGCTGAAAACAACATAAATAAAATCCATGCCTTTCCATGGTTTCCTTTTGTTCCATATTTTGAAACCATGAAAAAAGAGGTAATCATAACAATTCCCGAAAGAACCGAAGACAAAAATTTTGTAGAATTTTCGGCTGTTTCTTGTCCCACAATATTTGCCAATAAAAGAATTGATGTAATACCTAATAGCGTAAAAAGAAGGTATTCCTGTACATTAAATCTGTGATAAAATATTTGCAAGAAATTACCTCGCAATAATTTTTAGAAATTCTTGTACAGGTTTGGATGTAGACATACCATCAAGATTTTTCTTAATAGAATCAATAATTGTAACATATGCTTTTCCATAAATGTCTTTAAGGATTCTATTAAGAAATTCAGGTTCATCATAGCAATCTGCAAGAGTTCTGTTATAATCGTCCATCAATCTTTGTTTTACTTTATTCAAATCTGGTTTTCCGATTTCAAGTAATGATTTTTCAATCGCCGTAATTATCAAAACCTTTGGATCATCACTTGTTTGAATGACTCCCCAATCCACCGATTTTATGATTTTTCTTACCTCTTCTTGAACTTCAAAATCATCACTAGTCATTGCAACTAGGGTTTCATTTCCAGCATCAATTGGAGAAGAACCATCTGCTATAATTCGTGCCCAGTTTGCTAAATCTCCTACTGAAGGACCATAGGGTAGATCACCTGATTTGTATTCCTGGCGTAATTTTGCAGCAACCTGAACAATGTTTGCTGCCGTTTCTCTGAAAATTCCAGAGCGTTCAATTAGAAGGTTAATTTCTTTTTCATCAATATGATTATCTACACTCATGTAATCAAAATTCAACCAAACACTCATTCTTCTTCTAAATGCTGCGTTGAGAGGTTTAGTTCCAGTAAATTCAGCTGAAAAAGGGTTCATACTGATAATCATGTAGGCATCTTTATGACGAGTGATAAGCTCGTTATCTTTTTCATTTAATACCATGTGACCTCTAGCATCTAAAATTGGATTTAGTTTTGTTGCTACATCTTGCTTCATCATGTTTGCCTCATCAAGATAGAGTATCCCACCATGTCTACACCAAGAAGTAATAACGCCATCAATCCAGTTTTCTTTTCCTAAACCTATGTATCTTCCAAACAAATCATATGCGGAAGTTTGTAACCCACAGTTTATTTCCCATAATGGAAGTTGAGTTAATTCTGCTACCAGATAAATAATGTGAGTTTTTCCGGTACCACTAGGTCCAATACAAGCACATTGTTTGAAGTAACCCAATGCTCTGACTATTCGTTCAACATAATTTTCACCATTATCATAGTATGGAGGAGTATCAGTAGGAATGAGTTCCTCCATTTCAGGAGGGAAATTAAATTTATCTGGATTTATGTATTTTTTAATATCATATTGATGTAATTTTGTTGTATCTATTTTTTTATTTTTTGAGAAATTAATTTTAAGGCTAAACGCATCATTATCTATTTTAGAAGTTTGACGATTTTTAACATTGCCTTCAGAAGTACCTGAAATCATTAAATTTAGTTATTGTAAATGGGTTAAACAAAAGAGATGTCTTGTCATGCTACAGACAGGCTGTTAATTACCTATAATCAAGATATTAGTCATGTTTCATGAGGTAGAAGTATCTAATTTAATGTTTAATAAAACTTCAAGTGATCCAATTGATTTTAAAAAATATGACATTAATGTTGATCTTGAAGAGAAATCAAGCAATGATCAAAAAACAATTCTAAAATATTCACTAGATTTAACCTCAAATCCCAAAAATGCAGTAATTAACATTAGTGGAAACACAACCCTTAACGGGGAACAATCAGAAATAGAACAATTTCTAAAGCAAGAAGATAAAAAAACTCCAGAAGTAGTTTCTTTAATTTATCAAGAATTATTTCCTTTAATGTATATAATTTCTAAAAATATGAATATTCCTTCACCAGCTCATACAATCTCTCAAAATAATGTTAATCCAACAGAAGAGCAAGAAAAACCAATAGAAAAACCTATTGAAACGCCTTTGGAAATTCCATCTGATAATAATCAAAATCAAAATGAGGATAATCAACAAACACAAGAGAGATTACCAGACAATGAGATTAGCAATAATTCCCAATCAGATATACCCGAAAAACAAAATAATGAAATTGAATCTTAATGATGAGAATTGCAACAAACTTTTCTTGACATAATTTATAAAATTTTTTACGATACTTCACAACGAGATTTTAAAGATGTCAAACTATTACTGTCTGAAAAATTTTCTTATCCATCGATTGGGTTTGAACCACAAATCGAAGTAAAAATACCCATTCCAAAAAAAACAAATGGTGGATTATTGTATTCAGGTTATTTTTTTGAAGACTCCAAACAAGAACAAGCCGCCTGGGGGTTTTTTTTAGCAACGGTTTATCACCTTGCAGCACACGTGGCAGTTTCAAATTACTCAATATACAAGAATTGGGTCAAAAACAAAAATCCTAGAATTTTTTGGAAGGTTATTGATTTTATTGAAGATGATGCTGTGGAACGATATCTTTCATCAACTAATCCCGATGTTTGGGCAAATATTTCCCAAATCAAAAAAAATTTTGAATATTCTCACGGTGTTGATAAAAATGAATCCATTTTTAGAGTAAAATTTGCCTCCAAAAAATTAAATTCATTAAAAGAAGAAATGAGAAATGAACCGCTCTTGTGTTTCGACACTGAGCACGAAAATCATGTACTTGAATGGGCTACAGATTTATATGAAAATCAGCAAATCTTGTATAAGGAATCTCCGTTTTACTATGAACAACGCAATTCAAATCAATCATTAATTTTTAAAAAAAATAAAATAGAATCATTCCAATCAGGGAAATTTAAAAATACAATTAATAAATTAAATTTTTTATATGATGAAGAAAAGGAACGATTAGAACATATTTTACATAAAATACGTAAAGACACTGTAGGGTTAAATTTTGATGAGATAAGTTTGCCCAGCGAAGATATTTTTGAATACTATCAATTAAAAGAAAAAAATAAAAAAATCATAAAAAAAATTAGAGAGCAAATTAGAACTGTGTTTAATAATTCAGAGGATCCACAAACTAATTTTTACGGTGAAATAGATATGGAGTTGGCAATTCAAGCAATTGCAAGTCATTCTGAAAGATATGCGGAGGTTTTCAATAAGACTGAAGAGCAAAGGATTGAAGAAACATGGGCCATATTGGTTGACAATAGTGCAAGTTTAAGATTGAGGTTTGAAGAAGTTAAAGATTTTATGCTCTGTCTTGCCGAAGCTTCTGAGGAATTAACAGGCCCCTCAGGATCATGGGGCCTTTATAGTTACGATCAAAAATTTTCCATATTAAAAGATCATAAAGGGAAATACAATCAAGATGTGCGAGCCAGATTAGGAGGTTTGCACAGTGGAGGTTTATCATATACACCTGATGCGATATTATTAGCTGGGAGAATGCTGGTCAAAAACCCTGCAGATTTAAAACATCTTTTTGTGTTTACCGATGATTTTCCAACTGGATTGTGGAATTATGATCAAAAATTATACCTTGCAATTAAAGAGGTAGAACGAATGGGTGTGGAAGTAATTGGAATTGGATTATCATCAAATATCTCAAAATATTTCTCAGACTCCTGTTGGGGTATAAATATAAGAGACCTGGTAAATAAATTTGTGAGGATTTATCGTATGAAATCATTAAAATTCATATAAATTTTATAATTTTTAACAAAATTTTTAAAAAAATAATAATAATTTGTAATAAATTAGTACCACAAAATAAGGACAGAGATATTGTATGTCCAAAAATATTACACATTCGATCCTATAACCTCACATGATGAATTTCTATTAATAATGAAAAACCACGTTTTCGCAAAAAGAAAAGGTATCAGTACAGTGCTTACTACTGTAATCATTCTGGTAGCTTCAGTAGTTCTCGGATCGGGTGTAGTTTTGTATGGAACAAGCATGTTCCAAACAGTAGCCCAAGAACAGAGTATTGATGTTGAAGGAATTCAGATTTGGGTAAACGCTACAGATCCTTTAGGTGATGCGTGGGGAGCAGCAGGTGTTAGAAATAATGGTGATCAAGTTCTAGCTGTCGATACCATTTCTGTCAAGGGTACAAACGTACCATTTACAAGTTGGTATTTTGACAAAGATCAAGTTAGAGTTTCAGCAGAAAACTGGCAGAATACTTTCGTTCATGAAGGTACTGGCGGTGTTGGAACAATAATGAACAATTCACCGGAAGTTACAACTTCTTGTCCCGTAACTGGAGTTACAACAATTGAAATCGACATTGATGGTGGTGCAAGCAATCCAAATGATGCATTACCAACTATGTGTTTAGAACAGGGTTCAGGTCCAATTGGACTTAGTCCAGGGGAGAGAGCAGTAGTCTACTTCCAAATTCCACAAGAGAAAGTCACAACACTTGATGCAGGTGCTTCAACTACATTGAAAATCTTTGCTGGCGAGGCAGGAGCTCCCCTTAGTACAATCATCACAAACCCATAGGGAGAGTATTTTTTTGCCTCTCTTTTTTATTTTTTCTTATGGAGATTAAACAATGAAACCAATTAATGAAAATCAAATTGAATTAGAAAATATTCTAAGTAAAGAACTGTTAGATGAAAAAACTATCAATGAAATTTCGACTCAATTCAAGGTTGTAAAAGAATATCCTTTATTAGCGCCTTTCAGCTATGCAAAGATTTTGTTTGATGAAAAAAATTCTAATTTTCAGTATTTCGTTGATGAGATTAAATTAAATTTTGAGGAGGAAAGAATTTACAAAGATCTCTATACATTTGTTGAACAAAGTTTGGATTCCTTAGAGCATACAAAAGAAGAAAATTTTGATGTTCATTTAAACAGAGTAATCAAAAACAATGAGGGGTTTTTTATTGCAAATCCCGTCGCAAGCATGGAGAAGGTAAAATATTTTCTAAAAAAGGACATAATGGGTTTTGGTGAAATTGACGCCTTAATGCATGACCCAAATATAGAAGATATTAGTTGTAGCGGTCCAAATTTGCCCCTATACGTATGGCATAGAAATTATGACAGTATTTCTACAAACATTTCTTTCGAATCTCATCAAAAATTAAATTCCTTTGTTACAAGAATTGTCTTCAAGTCTGGAAAACATGTAAGTACAGCACACCCAATTTCTGACCTTGCATTGGCCGGAAATCATAGAATTTCGGTCTTGTATCAAAAAGAGATCACTCCCAAAGGAACTAGTTTTACCATACGAAAATTCAAAGAAGACCCATACACCATCATAGACCTAATTAGTTTTGGGACAATAGATCTTGAAACAGCTGCATACCTTTGGATGATGATTGAAGCAAAAATGTCAATAATGATAATTGGTGCAACAGGTAGTGGTAAAACAACGGTACTTAATGCCATTGCAGGACTAGTAAGTGAAAATGATAAACTTTTTTCCGTTGAAGATGTTGCAGAGATTAATCTTCCTCATGATAACTGGTTTTCATTAATTTCTCGTTCTGGATATGGGTCTAATGATGAAGGGGAAATAGGATTATATGAGTTAATTAAATCAGGAGTAAGGCACAGACCAGATTACATTATCGTCGGTGAAATTAGAGGCTCTGAAGCTTATGTAATGTTTCAGGCAATGGCCACAGGTCATGGAGGCTTGTGTACGATGCATGCAGATAGTTTAGAATCAGCAAGTAAGAGATTACAACAAAAACCCATGAACATACCTCCTGCTTATCTTTCCCTGATGAATTGTGCCCTAGTAATAAAAAGAGTCAAGGATAAAACAACTGGGAAAAGTATGAGACGTGCACTATCCATTGAAGAAATCTCTCCTACAACCACCCCAACTTCCATAATAAAATGGAATCCTAAATCTGATTATTTTGATCATTCCTTTGATGCGAGTAAGAATCTTAAAAAAATCTCTGAGCACACAGGTGATGAATTTAGTGAGGTGTTAGAAGAACATCAAAAAAGAACAAAAATTTTGAAATGGATGTCGTCTAATAATATTCGACAACATAAGGAGGTCACAGAGATGATTAGAAAATATTACAACGATCCAAAACCAGTTCTGAAAAAGATCAATTATGGTGATGATTGATAATGTTATCAATTAGTAAAATTAACCAAAAAGGATTTGAGCACAAGCAAGGCGGGAAAATCAATAAAGAATTACCTTATTTTATTACAATTGTAACTCTGCTTAGCAGTGCTGGAGTCGGCCCATATTTTATGCTGCAACGGGTAAAATCAATGGAGTTGTTGCCAACTATCAGGAATGAAACCAGCAAAATGATTAAACGGATTGATTTGTTAGGGGTAGATCCGCTAGAGGTAATGCGTCAGGTAAGAACTCGTGCTAGCTCAAAGGCGTTGGGGGAATTTTTTGATGGGTATGTTGCAACTGTAGAAAGTGGTGGAAATTTAATTAACTATCTTAAAAGTAAAATGAAAACAATTTTTGATAGACATGCAGAATCCCAAAAACAGGCAGTAGTCAAATTAGGAGCTCTAGTTGAGGCCTATATGACCATTCAAGTTGTTTTATTGGCAGTTTACATTATTAGCGCCGCAGTAATCTCGGATCCATTTGCAACATCTGAAACCGGAATAAGCAGTGAAGTAATATTTTTGATTTTAACACCAGCAATATCATTTCTGTTTCTTTTAGCAGCAAATAAAAATTCTGTCTCAAAAAGTCCAGAAATTAGCATAAAAAAAATTATTATGTTTGGAGCTCCGGGATTAATTGTAAGCGGGATTATAATTGGATTGGGTTTGATTCCAGATCCCTTAATGGAGCCTTACCTGTTAGGAGGTGCATTTATCGCATCTTCAATTGTCCCAACAATATATTTTAAAAAATTATATGCAAAAACAATTTCTGCTGAAGACTCTACACCTAAAATTCTTCGAACTATTTCAGAAGCACGAAAAACAGGAATGAGTCCCGAAAGTAGTGTAATTCATGCTTGTAAAAGAAAAGAATATGGGATGTTTAATTCTGTAGCAAATGGAATTGCAAATAAAATAGAATGGGGTGTTGACTTTAAAACAATATTCAAAGATTTACAAAGAGAAATTCAAGCCTTTAATGTTTTGATTAGTTTCAACATATTATTTGAGTTAATATCCGCAGGTGGAGGAAATCCGCAAACACTGGATTCCTTAACAGAGACCTCGGAGAGAATGCAAGAAATTCAAAAGGAAAAAAGAGATCTTTTGATGCCGTACTTGTTTGTAGGATTTGTTTTAATGGGGACCACTGGATTTACAACTTTGTTAGTTATTGACTCTTTTGGAGATATTGCTCAAGAAAGTCAAGATCTCTCAAACCTGGAAGGTGAACTCTTAGGATCTTCATTAGGTCTTTTCCCGCTTATTGTATTGGTTCAATCATGGTGTTCAGGACTATTTCTGGGCAGAGTAATAAAAGGAGCATTTTCTGGAGGGTTTTTCTATTCAATAATATTGGTGATAATGACCTTGATTGGAATAACCTTGATTCAATTCTCGATAATAGATGTAAATTCTCTGTTCTAGCCACCAATAGATGTATCACAAAAAGTCATACAGTTTCTTATATCAATTCTGAGCGTAATTTTTCTTGTATTGAAAACTGTATTGTTCCTAGTGTTGATTGTAGCAACAATAATCATACCCAATGTAAATGCGCAAGAGTCCAAAGATTTTGGATACAAGATGATGCCTGAAAAACTCGTTGAAGGGACTGATGGTATTTTACAAGTTTATGGACTTCAAAAAAATATTCCGGTTTCAAATTCCATTAATGATTTGATTGTTACTTCTTCTGATCAACGAGTAATTCAGATTTTGGAATTATCTACAAATACAGAAACCTCTATCACAACTGTAAGATTAAGAGCCGTTGATTCTGGAACTGCAAATATTGCAATCGCTGCTCCCGGGTTTACATCAAAAGAATTTTCAATTACTGTTTATGACATTAAACAGGGAGGACAGAAATTATTAGTAAAGACAGTTCCAGATACATTCACAATCAATGGTCCCACACAGGGATATTTTTCAGTAGAGCTTGCAGATGTTGATTCCAACCCTACGTTGGCCAAGCAAGATACCATAATTTCAATTACTGCATCAAATTCTGAAATCGTCAATCTTTACCAAAATGAAATAATGATAAATGAGGGAGAATATTTTGCCATTGGAGAATTTCAGGCAATTAAACCAGGTGAGGTCACAATATATGCAGAGACACCAAACACAGATTCTGGAAGCAGCAAAATCAAAGTATTTGGTGCCGCAGGAGAGGATTCTGATAGTGAGGATGAATATACAATTCAACTATATGTATTGCCAGAAAAAATTAGTAATTTTGCTACCTCTAGTACTTTTGCAATTGTTCAATTACAAGGACCAGATGGATCCCCCATTAAGGCAACCAACACCATTCCAGTTTCATTAAAAATCGACCACGCTAAATCAATTTTTAATGATAATAGGAGTAATGTAATAAGCACTGTAGATTCTCTGGTAATTCCTCCCGGTTCTTCTACTGGATATGCCAAATTATCTGTAAAAGCAGGCGTACAAGAAACTTACAGTGTAAGTATATCGGCAGAAGATTATCATGTTTCAAACCCTGTAAAATTTCAAACAGTCTTAACACCCGATGTAAACTCACCGCTGACAAAATTGGAAACTATTCCATTAATGGCCACAGGATCCGAACAACTCATTGGAGTGCTATACCCGGCTGATGAAAACGGTGTCTCCTTGATTAACTTGCAAACTGTAGAATCTGAAATTTATTCTTCTGATAGAGATGCTTTGACGATATCGGATGACAGAATGGGGAAAGGTTCAGGTGCCAAATTAATTTATGGAAAAGTAGGGCAAACTGTAATAGATCGACTGATAGTTACTATTGTAGGGGAAGAAATAGAAACCGTATTTCCAATAGTGTATGGACCTGAAAGAAATGAGCTTGAATTAGTTTCTGAACCCTTGATCTCCAAAGTAATGCCAGGTACAAGTTTCCCCATGATGGTGTATCTTATTGATGAGGACGGCGCTAGTTGGTATTTTCCAGACACTTCAAATGTTGTTATGGGTCCAAATGAATATGTAAAAACAACAGTTCAAACTATTAGTGAAGGACAATCCATAAGTATGTTAAATTCAAAATCAATAAAGGAGGGGAAAACAACTCTTGCCTTTGAAGCAAATAAATTTACCAGCACTGTAGGTTTTGATACCGGAATTTCAAAAACTTCTAAAATCGCATTAGCATCTCCAGACCATTTGTTAACTGGAATGAAAAATACATTATCACTGCAAATTTTAGATATTGATGGTAATCCTATTTTTGCAAATAAAGATATTGAGTTTAGAATAGCAACCAATGATAATACTATTGAAATGCCTCAAACTGTAACCATCAAAAAAGGAACCTATAATTCATTTTTTGATATTATTCCAAAACAACCAATTGAAACAGAAATTTCTATCCTCGCAAGTGATTTTCCATTATCAAAATTTAATCTCAATACTGTTAAAACAACTCCATCATTAATCATTTCAACGGTAAACTCCATTACGTCGGGAGAAGCTTTTGATTTAGTTTTAGATGCCAAAATTTTGGATGTTCCAATTAGCAATGTTGAGATAAATTGGGATATTCAGGGTGCACAAATCCAAGAAATCTCCAAAGTTACTGATAATAATGGAAAAATCAAACTGTCTTTGCTGGCAGGCGATCCAGGAATGATTACCATTCGAGCAACCACATCAGAATTTGATCAAATAACAGCATCAAAACAGATCAAAATAATGGCTCCGGGCCAAACAGTTGCTGGTACTACTCAAAATGAAGATTTCTTAGGAGGAAATATGGTGCTGATTCTTATTCCAGGAGTGGTGATTGGAAGCGGCATTCTCTTACGCAAAAGGAGTCTACTTGAGCCGATTTCTGAGAGATTTCCCTTTTTTGAAAGCGTCCTAGATAAATTTGATGTAATGTTTGAAAAGATGGAATTTTCTGAGAAATTTGAAACAATCAAAGAAAAGATCCCTATAATTAAAAATAGGTAGTTTTGTGAAAAAATAGATTAAGTATTCAGAGCCTCTAGAAAATTTTCAGTTGATTTATGAGAAGAAATACTTTTAATATTTTCCTTCAAGGAATTTAATACATCGTTGTAAGAGTCACCCAACAAGTCTTGTAAAACCTGTTTTAAAATTTCTGGATTGTCATAACAATCTTCTAGGGTGCTATTATGATCTTTTTGTAACATTAAAACAATTTTATCAAATTCCTCTAATCCTAACTCTAGAAATGTATTTTTTATGGCCAAAGTAACCATAGTTTTTTTCATCTGATCTACAGAATCCCCTGTTGGAAGGCAAAGTTTATGAGTTTTTCTTAAAATGTCATCAACATCTATGGGTTCTCTAATTACAGCAGATGGTTTTAAGCGATTTAATTCAATTTCTTTATTGATGCTTAATTTATCATAAATTACAATAACATTTGCTTGTGGATTTGTATCACGTATTTTTTGTAATGCAAAGATTCCGTCATAAATAGGCATGATAATATCTAAAAATAAAACATCAGGTTTTAATTTTTGAAAAAGAAATATGGCATCTTGACCATTATGGCCTTTCCCTACAACCTTAATTCCATTACTAGTAAGAAGTTCACTGAATAATTCTATAGTTTCTTTATCGTCGTCTATTACTACGGCTCTAATCAATGATGATTTTTTGTGGGTATTTTATAAAAAGTTGTCATAATGTACACAGGATTTTGTGTGTCATATTAAATTACATAATCTCCCTTATGTTACATTTAAAATAATACAATCCATGGAACGAGAAGAAACAATTGCACGAAGTATCGATAACCAAGGTGCCTTAATTCTAGCTTTACAAGAGAAATTAAGAGATTTTGGCTTGACAAAAAATGAATCCAAAATATACATATTCTTGAGTAAAAACGGACCTAAAAAAGCGATAGAAATTTCTCGAGAAGAAAGTATTCCAAGAACTGAAACATATCATTTACTTTCAAATTTAGAAAACAAAGGAATTATCACCCCATCAATTCAAAGACCAACAAGATTTTCCGCAGTAATGATAGAGAAAGCCATTGAATCTATAATTGAAAATCAACTAAAAAGAATTGATGAATTAAAATTACTAAAAGACGACATGGTAGATTTATGGAATTCTTTTCAAAATATACGACACAATAGTAAATCAGACTTTTTAAAATTTGAAGCAGCTATGAAAAAATATGCAAAATCAGATAGATTGAGAGCCAATTTTAAACGAAATTTAAAAGAAATGAGACATAAATCAGATATGTTAGATAATTAAAAAGAAAAGTAATCTGAGGGGATATGGATTATGATCGAATTTGATATTATGCACATTCGAATTTTACTTGCTTTGGTAATGTTAAGTGCTGCTACAATAATCGACATTCGCAAACGAGAGATATCTGACTTAATGTGGATAATTTTTGGAATTATTGCAGTAATTCTTGTATTCTTTGAACCAAATTTAGTGGAGGCAGCACTAGGAATTGGATTCTCTTTAATTGTAGCACCTCTGGTACTGATACTATGGAGGTTTGGATTATTTGGCGGAGCTGATGCATTGGGACTGATTGTACTATCGGCCCTAGCACCAATGGCTACTTTGTCTGATTCAGCAATAAGTCCATTTACGATTCTAGTTAACAGCGCTCTACTTTCAATAACCCCTATGATATTCAACTTTATACGAAACTCTGTATTAATTTTAAGTAGTGTAGATATCTTCCAGGACTTTGATGAACCAAAATCAAAGAAAATCTTTGCAATGTTTCTTGGGTATAGATCCAAAAATCCAAAATACAGTTTTTCATTAGAAAGAACAGTAGGAAAGAAAAAAAGATTGAATATAGCATTACATCATTCAGATTCTGCAGAATACTGTACAACCCCTGATACTTGGGTCACCCCAGGATTGCCTTTTATGATTTTCATTTTAGGAGGGTTTATTGTACAGATTCTATTTGGAGATGTTATTCTAGGATTGATCGGCCTTACATAAAGAAAATTATTAATTTTAAACATTGCCATTGTTAGATTCATGTTTATTCTACGTTTTTTTTAAAAAGAAAAATTTGTAAAAAAATTAATGCCAAAAAAACTTGTCTTTGTTTTGGCCAATCTAGTTTTATTGGCAGGGTTTTTGCCTGCATTTGCAGAAGTAACAGATTTGCAATTAGACAAAAGTTCCTACATGCAAGGAGAGTCAATGAGTGTAAAAGGAGTTGTATCGGGTGACTCTTCGGGATTAGTTTCGATTGTACTAAGGGATCCCAACAATAAATTTGTATTATTAAGTCAGGCATTTATACAAGATGATAATTCTTTTGAAAAAATAATCCCAATCAATGAAAAATTTCAGTTAATAGGAAACCATAATGCAACAGCCTTTGTTCTAAATATGACAGCAGGAAAAACTCAATCCTTTAACCTTGTGAATATTTTACCTGAAAAAGAATTAGGTTCAAAAGACAAGTTTTCGGAGCAGTTTCAATTACCGGATTTCATATTAAAAGACACCCTCACTCAAGGTAAGGAAAAAATAGAAAACAATCCAGAACCAACGAGTTTTCAAATCCAAGAAGAATCGTCTGTTAAAAGGTCACAAGAAAAAATTAACAATAATGAATCCCAAATTGCAGATTTTGTAGATATCAGCAAAGACCCACAGCATTATTTGGATAGATATTATAACGAACCAGACTACAAAATATGGTTTGATAGAAATTATCCAAACTTGACAATAGAAGAGGCAGTAGGCTATGAAGGAGTAAAAAAAACTGGGTCTAGTTCTATAAACGAAAATGTAGGTACAAGTATTATTCCACAAGCCGAGGCAATATCATCTATGGCTTCACCAATAAATTCAGAGTCTAAAAGGGAGAATGAGAAAGTTGTGTTATTTTTGGGTGGATTGGGAATCTTATTTGGCGCTGTATATGGAGTAAAGAGAAAAGCAGAGAGCAATACAAGACTTTTTTCATTTAACAAATCAAGTATTTACAGAAAAATTACCTTA
>JAHELB010000048.1:0-1730 GCA_024644385.1 Nitrosopumilaceae archaeon
GGAACTCAAAACAAAGACTCTACTGGAAAGCCATTAACGACAGCCATGAGAAGTTCGATTGAAAGATTAAGGACATGGGATAGCAGATCACAAGCTCATTCTTCTGCAGATAGAAATTTGCGACAGGCACTTAATGAAATGGATAAGATGAAGGACAAATTGGCTCTAACTGATGCGGTAATTGAAAAGTCAGCTTACATCTATCGAAAGGCTATGGAAAAAAAACTTGTGAGAGGACGTTCAATCCAAGGATTGGTTGCAGCATGTCTTTACGCCTCTTGTAGGAATACAGAAACACCAAGAACCTTAGATGACATTGCCAAGGGAATTAACATTAGAAGAAAGGATGTAGCAAGATGTTACAGGTTGATTTTTAGAGAATTAGAACTAAAAATGCCTGTAGTAGATCCTGTCAAAGGAGTATCAAGGATTGCTAGCATTGCAAATCTTACAGAAAAAAGTAAACGAAAAGCGGTATCAATTTTAGAAAAAGCAAAAAAATTAGGTATCGTTGCTGGCAAGGATCCTATGGGCATTGCAGCAGCCGCACTGTATTTAGCATGTATAAGCACAGGAGAGGTAAAATCCCAAAAAGAGATATCCGTTGCCTCGGGAGTTACAGAGGTAACAATTAGAAATAGATGCGCAGGATTAAGAAAGATGATTCAAATTAATCAAAACTTGGATTAAAATTCATTTTTTGATTCTGAAATATTATTTAAATTTATTAAGTTAACAGATTTATTAAAAAGTTAGCTAAGTTGTGAAACAAAACTAATAGCAAATTAATGCTAATTCATTTTTATGGCAAATAGTATCTATTGCGTGTGTTTGGTTTGTTTTTCCAAAGCACCAATAGTAAAGGATCCTCGATATGATGGATTTAGGGGAATATGTCGAAAATGTAAAAATAATTGGCCTGAATCCTAAAAATTAAAAAATATTTAGATACTACCAGTAATAAAAAATTTTATAACTTTGAATGCAGAACAAATAGCAAATGATTTTTTAGAGCTAGCAAGTGAACAGAGATTAAATATTCTAAAAAATTTAGCGGAGAAAGATCTCAACATATCAAAATTAGCAAAACTTCTAGAGGCAACAAATCCAGAAGTCCATAGAAATGTAGGGAGATTATCTAGAAATGGTTTAATTGTAAAAAATCCCGATGGAAATTATGGATTAACTACTTTTGGGAAAGCTGTCCTCGAATTAATCCCATCCTTTAGTTTTGTTTCACAAAATAAGACTTTTTTTAATTTACATACTTTAGATAATGTCGAAAAAAAATTTATCCATAGAGTAGGAGCCCTCCAAAACCAAAAAAAAATCAAGGGATTTGTAAAGGTATTAGAAAAATGGAGAAAAATACATGAAAATGCCGACAAATTTATTTACAATATATTATTTGAGGTTCCATACTCTAAGGAAATAATAGATGTAATTTCAGAGAAACTTGAAAGTGGCATACAAATAAAATCAATATTTTTCGAAACTGTAGTTGTTCCTGACGACAGGAAAAAAATTTTTGAAGAAAGGAATTTTCAAAAATACATTACCGAAGGAAAATTGGAGAGAAAAATATCAAAAAGTAAAACCCTTGGCTTATTGGTTACTGATAAGGAGGCAGGAGTGTTTTTCCAAAAATCAAATGGAGAGCAGGATCTTAGTGAAATGTTGTTTAGCATAGAACCAGAGTTCAGAGAGTGGTGCATGGATTATTTTGCAGA
>JAHELB010000048.1:1830-10330 GCA_024644385.1 Nitrosopumilaceae archaeon
ATATTTATGTAGAAATTTTTCTTATAGATTTTTTAGCTGAAATAATAATTTATTTTTAACCAAGCTAATGATAATTTAATAAAAATTAGCATTATTAACTAGCATTATTTCAAGTAAAAATTTCCATATTTGGCAAAAGGGGAGGGAGTAAAATGCCTCTGAAAGGAACAAAGTCCATATCAATTAAAAAGATTTTTGGAATTAAATTTTAGAATATTTTTTTGAATTCTAGATAAATTGTGTAACATCTATTTCGTGTTTTTTTAATTAATTTTGAATCCATTTGTATTTAGAGCTAAACGATCTACTATCAGATGCCAAGATAATTCACATGCTGTATTTTTTAAGTCGGTTATACTCCAATCTATCCCAAGGATAAACTATGTAGGAGTTGTCTTTAGTCTTTTTGGCATAAATGAGTTGTTTAGGATAGTTCTTTCCCTTTCTTGCAAACAAGGTAACATATACAAAATCAGAAGGGCAATCAACTTTGTTAATAATTTTTTTAAAGGTTTGTCCAGAATCATAAATATCATCTACAAATATTGATTGTGAGGAAATTTTTTTCTGGTCTACCAATATGGTATCAAATCCTAGATGGTCAGCTAATAATCTTGCTGGAACTAACCCGCCACGACTAATAGTAGAAATGTTTGAAAATTCACGGGGAATGGAATTAATTTTCTCAGAAAGAATTTTTATTAATTTTTCCACTTCAGTCCATGTTACTTTTTCAAAGGTGGAATTTTTTTTATCCAATTTAATCACAACAAAGAGTATTTGATAAGAATCAAAATGTGCTCATTTTATTTTTAAGTAAACTGATAATCTTTAAAATTTTAAATGGGATCTTTCCAAAATCTAATTCCTTTTCAGATGATACTAATAACACGTCATCATTGGCTAAAGGGAAACTCATTACAATTACTTTCTCTCTGTAGGACATTGAAAAGTGAACCTGCCCAAATTCTTTGTCAAACTCGTGTCTCATACGTACCCGCAATGCTAACTCCATAAACATCATTTCATCTTGTTTCTGGGCTTCAAGTGACATGAGCCCTTTTTTCATCCCTCCAGCCATCAAATGCCCTCGACTGTTTATGATCCTCGCTGATCTCATTTTTGGATCAAGTTTTAGGATTTTTTGACAAATTTTTTCTAGTTCTTCAATGTTGCCCATTTGTCTAATTTATCAAGCGATCTATTTATTGCGAGCTGTGATATTAGAAACTCGTGAAGTCTCAATCCCCTGAAGAAACAGTGGAGTATTACAAACATTTGTCACTATTTTGGACAGATCTGATACATTTGATGTCAAGTAAACCTCAAGCACTAGGGTCAACAGGACCCATGAGAGCTTTTGCTGCTAATTCAAAAAAAGTAGCGACAGAACTAATTCAAATAAATGAAAACCTAATAGGATTTAACCAGTTTCTAACGGAATATTATAAGGAATTAGCCGAGACGTGGAATGAAGCGCAAAAAAAGGTCAACCTGAAAGCTCCCAAAGTACCCCAAGATGTTGAACAAATCGAAGCCTTCAAAAGAATCTGGATAGATATTTTCGATAATGATTTTACCGAATTGTTTGATTCAAAGAAATTTGGAGAAAATTATGGCAAACTAGTTTCAAAAGAATTGGAGCTAACCAAGCATTGGAATAACATTACAAACGTAATACTCCAATCAGTTAATTTACCTAGTAAGGAGGAAATTGATGAAGTTTACAAAGAATTACATTCACTAAAAAAACGGATTACAAAATTAGAAATTGAATTAAAAAAGAGTAGTGGAAAAAATTGACACATGAATCTTCAGTAGATCCAAAATTAGTTGAAGAAATTCTCAAATTTAATAAAAATGTACTAGAAGCCCCAAAACTAGTTCCAGCTCCAGATGAGATTGTACTAGAAGTGACTCCACATGATGTAGCGCAAGAAATGGATAAAGTAAGGTTACTGCACTATAAACCATTAACAGACAAGCAACATAAAACACCTTTGTTAATTTCTTATGCTTTAATCAATAGATATCATATTTTAGATATTCAGCCAGAAAAAAGTTGGGTTAGAAATCTACTCCAACAAGGATTTGATGTGTACATGTTAGACTGGGGAACCCCCACTGCAATGGACAAGTATCTTGATTTTGATGATTACATTAATGGTTATCTTGACGGGGCAGTAGAATTTATCAAAAACGAATCTTCAGTAGAAAAAATATCACTGCAGGGATATTGTACTGGTGCTACTTTAGCAACTGCATATACCGCATTGCATCCAGATAGTGTAAAAAATTACATCGCTACGGCTCCAGTGATAGATGGTTGGAGAGATACTACCGTGATTAGTAATCTTGCAAAAAACATGGATGTGGATAAAATGGTGGAAGTTATTGGGAACATGCCCCCTGAATTCATGTATTATTGCTTTTCGGTTCTTAAACCCTTTGAGCAGGGTATAGAAAAATATGTTAAATTTTTTAAGAATATAGATAACAAAAAATTTGTAGACAGCTTTTTACGAGTAGAAAAATGGCTTAGCGACACTCCTCCAATTCCAGGAGAGTTGTTTAAACAATGGATAAAGGATATTTACCAAGATAATCTGTTAATTCAAAATAAAATGTATGTAAATAATAGCCTTATTGATTTGAAAAAAATAGATATGCCTATTTTTACACAAGTAGCAGTAGGTGATCATCTTGTTTCTCCAGAATGTAGTATGCCATTACACTATGCAGTAGGAAGTGAGGATAAAACACTTAGAATGTATCCAACTGGACATGTTGGAATGATTGCAAGTTCTTTGTCTCAGAAAAAGGTTTTGCCGGAACTTGGGCAGTGGTTATTGGAAAGATCTTAAAAGAAAAAAAGGATAAAAAAAATTTACATTTAATTTTTAGGGGTGGTAAATGCTGAAATCCATGATTGTAGAATGTTTTTGTTTAATTCAGCAAATGATTTTGCATTGTCGTTAAATGTTTTGATATTTTGTTGTGTTGCATCAATTGTTGCAAGTACGATCTGGTTTTGAATTGAAGTTGCTTTTGCAATTTCCTCTGTGGAATCATGGATCACCATAATTGTATTTTCAGGAAGATTTGCACCCATTCCAATTCTCTTTGCATATTCTTTTTGCAACCCTATTGTAGAATCTACAATGTTTTCATATGCTTGCAAGTATTCTTGTTGTACATTAGTAATTGATTGATGATACTGTGGTACTGATTGTTTTATGCTTGTGAATAATTTATCTACATTCTGTTGATATACTGAAAATGCGTCCTTTGGATTTCCTTGTGTTTGTTCGTTTTTACTCATTGTTTCACCTCCTTAGTGCCTGATTTTTTTCCTATAGGAAGTATGATTACTTGAACCAAATCTCCCTCTCCTATTCCAAGAGCATTTCTTTCTGCCTCTGGGATTGAAATTCTGCCAGCGCTGCCAACAGTTGTCTTGTATGCCCCCCAATTCATAAATGAAGGAAGCATCTGTCCAATGTTGAACATTGTATCGATGCTGTTGTTTTGCATGTTTTTCATGTTCTCCATAATATTGGATTGGGTTTTTTGGGTGGCTTCAGACATTGTCTTTAGTGTCTCTAATGGATCAAAGGTCTGAGAATTTTGGTTATTCATCATAGAGCCAAAATTTTTCATAAATTCAGCCTGAGCCCGTCCACCTTTTTGTATCCATTCTTTGAACATAAAGGTAGGATCAAATTGACTGTAATTACCACTCATTGGTATAATATGGTATTTAGATGTATTTAATCATATCTACTTTCCTTTTAAAAAATTGAGGACAATCTCGGAAAACCTTTCTGGATCTTCAACATATGGAGTATGGCCACAATTATCCATCCTGTAAAACCTGCAATCTTTGATAGCAGAAACAAATCCATCTGCGTGTTGGATTGGAATCACGGGATCTTCAGATCCCCAAATTACCAGAGTAGGAATCTTGATTTCTTTAAGCTTGTTTGTAATAATTTCTGCATTTTTTAGCCCAAGAATTGTAGACATGAAAGCCATTTTTGCATTTGGTAATTTCATTCGTTCAACGAAACCGGTAACAATTTGTTCATTTGTATCAATACCTGAACCTTCCATCATTTCAAAGGCATTTTTTGCATTAATTTCATTAGGATATAGTGCAGCCATAATGTATGCATCTAATGCAGGAGTCGATGTCTTCATAATTCCAGACGGAGAAACAAGAATTAATTTTTCCATATTGTTATGTTGAGAAACATAATTTGCCACTACTTGGCCCCCTAATGAAGATCCAATAATAGGAGTATTTTCAATTCCAACAGAATTTAAAAATTTTCCCAAGAAATCCGCAAAGAATTCAGTGGTGTAATCAACTAATGGTTTATCACTATAACCAAATCCAATTAAATCGGGAATAATAAGACGATACTCTTTTGCTAGGAAAGGAATGGTTTCAATCCAACGCTCAGCTGATGCACCCAACCCATGAATCAAAACCATGGTTTTTTTAGATGGATCAGTTTCCAGATATCGAATTTTATTTCCATCGATGTCGATGAATTTTTCTTGCATCATTTTAGCGTGAATTATTATAACTAGATAAACATTGACAAATTTTTGTGATCGGTTGATTCGAATTTTTTTTATTTACCATAGACAATGTTTTATCTACATTTTTTAATATCCAATTTTAGCAGAACGTGTGATCGGGAAAAAAGTTACAAAAATTCTAGTTCCTTTAGATGGATCAAAAAATTCCGAAAGAGGACTTGAGATGGCCATTTCAGTTGCAAGGCAATTTGGAGCTACGATTACTGGAGTATATTCAATTTATGCTCCTCCACATTCAGAGTTTAGAGGGGTTGGTTCAGTGGGGGATTCTCTGAAGGTAGAGGTAAAAAAAATCCTAAGCCAAGCAAAGGTTCTTGCAGCACAAAATGGGATTGTTTTCAAAGAAAAACTAATGCGAGGAGATATTGGGTACAATATAATCAAATTGGCACATAATAAAAAGGAAAAATTTAATCTCATAGTAATTGGTTCTAGAGGCAGAGGTGCAGTGAAAGAAATGTTTTTTGGAAGTGTATCAAATTACGTGATTCATGCATCAAAGATTCCAGTGCTAGTTGTAAAATAGTTTTAAGATATTCCGTGTTTCTGAAAATACTTTTGATGGTATTCTTCTGCTTTGTAGAATTCTGGCGAGGGTTTTATTTCAGTTACAACTTTCTTTGAAAATTTTCCAGATGATTCTAATTTTTCTTTAGATTTTTGAGCAATCTGTTTTTGCGATTCATCATGGAAAAAAATTGAAGATCTGTATTGAATTCCTATATCTGGTCCTTGGCGATTAAGAGATGTAGGGTCATGATTGTTCCAAAATAATTCTAACAACTCATCATATGAAATTTCGTTGGGATCGTAATCAATCTCTACAGCTTCGGCATGTCCTGTTTTATCACTACAAACTTCTTCATATGTAGGATTTGCTAAATTTCCACCAATGTAACCTACTTGAGTTGATTTTACTCCTTTTGTTTTACGAAATAAATCTTCGACATGCCAAAAACATCCGGCTGCAAATGTAGCTTTCAATACAATGGATTCTATTTCATCAGATTAAAACTATTCTAAAGGGGAAAGGTAAAAAAATCATTTGACTTTGGTAAAAATTTTAACCACTTTTTTTGCCAAGCTTTCAATATTGATGGTAGGTTCTGCAGAAATCAATAGAAGAATTTGGGAAATAGGAAAAGGGAAACTTACCAAAACTGCCTTATCACGTCTGGCGGCAATGTAATTAATCGGTCCCAAACTTTCGTCAAATTCCTTTCTAATAGATGCTTTTGAAACAAAATTATAAAATGCCTGAAGTTTTGTCTCATCATTTTCATAAGGAATTAGTCCCTCTTTGAATCCTCCTAGAACAAGATTTCCCTGCTTGTTGATAATCCCAGCAAATCGGATTTCGGGTTCCTTCAACAAGGACTTGCATTTTTCATCGTATAGTTGAAAACTAGACTCATTTTGTTCTGACAATCCGAAGAAAATTCAAAATCTCAAAAATAAAAACTTTGTCTAATCTATTATTATTCAATTTTTGAATATACAAATAAAATTTACAATTTACATTTTATGAGGAGATAATCTATGATTTTTTCCTCAGAGGCCTTTTTCATTTTTAGGAGTGAATTGAATAGAATTTTTTCAACAAATCCAGAATATTGTTGTTGAATGGATTTTTTCAAAAATTCCCTATTATTCATGTAATAATTACATAAAGGATCATAGACACTGCTACCGATTAATAATTCATCCTTTATGGTAAACCCTTTGTCAGTAAGGCCTTTTTTAATTAAATCTAAACTATAATGCTCTGAAGACCAAGTAAATTTTAGAATTCCTAATTTCCTAAGCGTGGCATTTGAAATTGTTACAGGTAAAGCCAAAGCAAGTATACCTGATTTTTTCAAAACTCGTTTTGATTCAGAAATAAAATCCTCAAATGGTTTAAAATGCTGAGAGGACTCCAAGGCTAAAACACAATCAACTGAATTATCTATAAAAGGTAATTTAGTGGATGTTGAATTGATCAACTCAATGTTTTTCTCATGAGGGGAAAATTTCAATTGATTGAAATTAATATTCACGCAATTCAATTGTAAGTTTGGGTAAAATTTTCTCCAGAAAACTGCTGGAGCCCCAAGTCCGCTCCCCACATCTAAAACAGTTTTTGTATTCTCAAGTTCTGCAAATTTTCCGAAAAAGTTGCACATGTTTTTTTGTGCCGATAAGGGCTCGTTATAGTCATCGTTCCAAAATCCAAAATTTAACATCGAGCCACCGGTTGCAGCCTGCATTACAGGTGAAAGAGAATCATAGAGATGAATCACGTCCTTCTCGTTTCGTCTAAGAGTCCAGAGTATAACGTCAAGCGGATTAATATTTACCAAAAGGATTTCAATTTATTTTAAAAGTAATCATATTAATTTCTAGGGTAGAAAATTCAGGTAGCACGATTTAATAGTTTAAAAATTCAAATTATCCCATGTCTGATTCGGATTCTAAAGTTAAAGAACTAGTTATTGCCAGATGGTTTGACCGATTTGTTGCATGGTTAGTAGATTTTATTATTATTTCTGCTATTTCATTAGCTATTTTTGCATTTATTTTTGGCACTACAAATATTGAATGGGATGAATTCATGGTATTTTCTGAAAGTGTAAGTTATTTCCCAGCTAGTATTTTGTTTTTTGCTTATTGGGTAATTTCAGAATACAAAGGGGGTCAATCAATTGGGAAGAAGATCCTCCATTTGAAAGTAGTAAGTATTAATGGAAAATCTACTTCACTGTTAGGTGTAATAATTAGCAGTTTTGGTAAATCATTTCTTTTGCCAATTGATGTGATTTTGGGAATAGTTTTCACCAATCAGAAAAGGCAGAGAATTTTCAACAAAATTGGCGATACAATTGTAATCAAAATAAAAGAAATAGAAAATAATTCCAAAGATATCATATATACAAAAGACTAAATTTTTGTCATAATTTCTTGTGTTAAAACTTTACAGAATTAACCAACAGATCTATTAGCAACTTTAGATCTTTTTTTTTAGAATGCAAAATTCAGAGAAAAAAGATTGGTGGATTGGACTTCCAAAAGAGCTTCAAAAGGACATAGAGCATGAGAAGTAAATTAGACTAGATTAAAACCTGGAATGAAAATTATCAGTATAGGAAAAGATGTAGATTTTTAATTATTTTCGTTTTTAACAAGAGTTAGCGTTGATCTTATTTTGTCAATTTTTTTAATATTCCACGCAATAGTTTCCCGAATTTTTTCAATGTTTTCTGACTCCATCTTTACAACCATATCATAAGCTCCAAAAGTTCTCTCAACTTTTGAGACTTGGTCTATTTGTTCTAATTGTTCTTTTACTTTCTCTTCTGCGCCCAAATCACTTTTAATCAAAAGGTATGCAATTGTCACAAATCCTTTAGTGAAAATATGATATTTCAAAGTTGGCTTTAAGAAAAATTATCAAATAAAAAGTGCCAATAAAGTACCCATTTTCGTGCGAGCTTGTGCCTAACATTTCAAAAAAAATTATGCATAGCTATCGCTACAAGAATTTAAAAAAATTCATCGTGCAGTCGTGTATTTGAATTAGAATTCAAAAATGAATTCATCGCGCATAGTCTCTATGTAAGTGGCTGAACCGATGTGTTGGTCTATTAGTAAAGGCTGGCTCACCACTCGCCGAAGCTTGTGATCTACACCACCTTCCTATCAACGCAGTCTTCTGCTGCCGACCTTCATCTTGCGAAAGAATATCTTGTCTCGGGATGGGATTCGTGCTTAGATGCTTTCAGCACTTAGCCCAAACGGCTTAGCTGCCCGGCCTGCCTTATCAGACAACCGGTAAACCAGTGGCCACGCTGCTCTGTTCCTCTCGTACTCGGAGCAACTTCCCCTCAGATATTCACGCTTCCATCAGGCAGAG